>CAIQPV010000541.1 GCA_903873725.1 uncultured Nitrosomonadales bacterium | reverse complement strand
TAGGAGCCTTCGCCGCGACTATGGCGCTGATTCTCGGCGCTCGCAGTATGATCCATTCCTCTGCGGGTGGAGAATGGCAAGTCCCTGGTGATCGTCTGAATTTTGTACATAAAAACGAGACTATTCTTCCGGCTAGCATCGCTTCACCACTGCGCAACATGGTTGAGGGCGGCGGCGGAATGGGCGGCAGCGTTATCCATCTGCACGTCAATGCTGTCGATGGTAAATCCGTCCAGCAGTTTTTCAACGATCACGGACAAAAGCTGGTCAAAACCCTGCAAACGCAAATTCGCAACGGCGCGAGGTTGGCTTAAATGGGAAACGCCGTTTTTCCAACGCTGACCGGGCTGATGTACCCGGTACAAAAATCGCCGATTTTTTCCACCGTCATCAAGCAATCGGTATCGGGCCGCGAAGTGCGCCGGGCGAATTACGCTTCGGCGCTGTATAACTTCGCCCTGCAGTTCGAGTTCCTGCGCGACACCTACACCTATAACGAATTCAAGACGCTGCTGAATTTCTTCAAGGCGCGGCAAGGGTCGTTTGACAGTTTCCTGTTTTCAGACCCCGACGATAATTACGTCGCCAACGAATTGATTGGCACCGGCGATGGTGTCACCACACTATTTCAACTCACCCGCACCTATGGCGGCGTAGATGAGCCGGTATCCAACATCAACGCGAGCAGCATTATTATCGCGCCGGTGATGTGGGCTGCCGATGGGACTACCCCGATGTGGACGACCGACACTACCCTGATGTGGTCAACCGCACTGGTTTCGACTTCTTTCACTATCTCTGCCACCGGCCTGATCACCTTCGCAACCGCTCCCGGTGTCAGCGTGCCGATTTTATGGGCGGGCAACTTTTATTACCGTTGCCGTTTTTCCGATACCACCTCCGGCAATGGCGATCAAATGGATTTCAGCAAATTCATGAACCAGCTTTGGGAATTGAAATCCTGCAATCTGCTAGGCAGTCTGGGGACAAAGATATGAAAGCCGCCAGCACCGCCATGATCACGCTGCTCGCGCAAAACGAAAACATCTGGGCAGACTGTTATACGCTCACCCTGCTGAATGGCACGGTGTATTACTTCACCAGTTTCGATATCGACCTGATTGTCGGCGGCAATGTTTTTGTCAGTTCCAGCCTGATATTTTCGCGCGGCAACATCAAGCGTGCGCGCGGGCTCAAGGTTGATGTGATGACGCTCGAAATCAATGCCGGTTCCACGAATCTGATGGCCGGTTTACCCTTCCTGCAATTCGCCAACAACGGCGGTCTGGACGGTGCGCGGTTGTTGTTGCAGCGCGCCTGCATGCCGTCCACCAATCCATCCGACACGTCGGCAGGCGTGCTGCACGGCTTTGAAGGCACGCTGGTGATCACCGAGCTTTCGCGCGACACCGCCAAGATGGAAATTCATCCCGACGCCGAATTGCTCAACGTGATGATGCCGCGCCTGGTGTATCAGCCGCAGTGCGGCAACACGCTGTTCGATGCGGGTTGCACGCTGGTAAAAGCCACGTTTCAAGTGTCAGGCAGCGTGTCCGGCACCAGTTCCAACCCGACCATGGTGCCCACTGGCTTGAGTAATCCCTCTGGCTATTTCAACGGTGGCACCCTGAAATTTACCTCGGGCAACAACGCAGGGGCGCTGTGTACCGTTCTGGCGTATGTCTCCGGCACGTTTCAACTGATGCGCCCGCTCAATGCGGCGGTGCAGGTGGGAGACAGCGTGTTGGCTTGTCCCGGCTGTCCGCGCAGTTTGAGCGCGTGCGGCACCGTTTTTTCCAACACGGCAAATTTCAGAGGCCAACCCTTTGTACCTACCCCGGAGACCGCCGCATGAACGTGGTTGAAATTGCACGTACCTGGCTGGGCACGCCCTATCACCATGCCGCCTGTGTCAAGGGCGCGGGCGTGGATTGCCTGATGCTGGTCTGCACAGTGTATGAAGAGGCCGGATTGATCCCGCACATCGTGCCGGGCTATTACCCGATGGACTGGCATCTGCACCGTTCGGAAGAGTTATACCTTGCCGGAATCGAGCAGTATTGCGACCGCGTAGAGGGTGACATTCTGCCGGGCGATATTGCTCTTTACCGTTTCGCGCGCTGTGCATCGCACGCGGCTATCGTCACCGCATGGCCTGAAATTATTCATGCCCATCGCGGCGAGGGTGTCGTGCTTGCCCATGGCCTGATGGGCGTATTGGCGGAACGCCTGGACAGCGTTTGGCGCGTGCGAGACAGGGAGTGTGCTTGATGGGCGGTTTATTTGGCGGCGGCGGTCAATCATTTTCCGAAACCCGGTTAGGGGGGCTACAGGTTTCCCAATCTGTTTATGGCATCCCGATTCCCATGGTCTACGGGAAAACGCGCATTACCTGCAACCTGATCGACTATGTAGATTTCAATGGTGCCGCGCACACCAGTTCGGCGGGGGGCAAAGGGGGCGGCTCTTCCAATACCTCATACTCGTATTCGGCCACCATTTTATTCGGCTTATGCATTGGTGGGGCATCCGGTGAAATTCAGCTCATCAGCGCCTGGCAGGATAAAAATAAATGGACAACCACGGTCGCCACCACGGGAAGCGCCACCTCGCCGGTGAATTCTGCCCTGGGCAGTATGGCGGTCACGACACCCTACTCGACCCCTGCAGCGATGTATACCGCAATGGGCGGCTGGAATTTGTTCGACGGCAATTCGGCGCAAAGTGCCTGGGGCTACATGACCACCAACCATGCGGATCATGCGATTGATTATCGCGGTCTGGCGTATTTCAGCTGCTCGAATTTCGGCTTGTTGAGCGGCGCAACCATGGGCAACTGGTCGTATGAGGTAAAAGGGCTAAAACGCTATTCGGTTTCGATAGACGATGCCAATCCCGTGGATGTATTGACCGACTTTTTTACCCATCCCAGCCACGGTGCCGGGTTCCCGGCTGCCAAGCTGGGGGACTTGAGTAATTTTTCAAACTGGTGCGTGGCCAGCGGCCTGTTTATCTCCCCGTTCTTTGTTACCCAGAAACCTGCCATCGATCACTGGGTGGACATTCTGGATGCGCTGGCCAGCGAGGCCGTCTATTCCGATGGCTTGCTCAAGATCATCCCTTACGGTGATGCCGCAATTACCGGGAATGGCGTGACTTTCACCCCGAACCTGTCTCCGGCCTATTACTTGACCGACGATGATTATCTGGATGCGAATCAGCCCGTGCTGGCCACGCGCATTGCCCAGGCAAACGCCTATAACCAGATCCCGGTGGAATACGCCAATCGCGCCAACGATTACATTCTCACCACCATGACGGTGAACGATCAGGCCACCATTGAAAATTATGGGTTGCGTCCCGACTCGGTGCATAAATGGAATTTCATCGCCGCACCGGCGGTAGCGGCAATTGCGGCGCAAATGAAATTGCAGCGTTCGGTTTATGTGCGCAACCAGTACACCGTCAGGTTGTCGTGGATGTATGCGCGCGTGGAGCCGATGGATATTCTGGCGCTGAATGAAAGTGCGCTGGGTCTGGC
>CAIQPV010000540.1 GCA_903873725.1 uncultured Nitrosomonadales bacterium | reverse complement strand
TCCTTGTCCAGTTTCATCAGATCGTGCGGACAGATATACATGCAGGCAGTTTTATCCTGCCCCTTGCAGCCATCACATTTTTCGGTACGTACAAAGGTTGGCATTCTCTACACTCCTATTAGTAATAATCAATAACGAAAATTCTCACTGCATAACTTTAATATCTTCAGCGTCCGGAATGCCCGCTTAACTTCACTTCCACTCTTTCATCCGCAGCGAGTCCTGCGTAGTAAGCACGCAATATCTCCAATACTTCCGGTCGGCTGAATTCTGCTGGGACTTCGCTGTCTTCCGAAAGCATCTTGCGCAATTTGGTGCCGGATAATAGTAGCCGCTCTTCTTCGCCATGCGGGCAAGTACGCGCCGATGCCATACCGCCGCACTTGTAGCACCAGAATGTCCAATCAATTTTGAGCGGCTGAGTTTCCAGAGAGCCTTTGGGTATCTGGTCGAATATGTGGTGCGCGTCGAACGGGCCGTAGTAGCTGCCAACACCGGCATGATCGCGCCCGACGATCTGAAATGCGCATCCATAGTTCTGGCGAAATACTGCGTGAAGCAATGCTTCGCGTGGACCTGCGTAACGCATGTCCAGCGGATAGCCAGCCTGAACTATAGTTTTCTTGACGAAATAATTTTCGGTCAGAGCGGCGATGGCATCGGTGCGAACGTCGGCAGGAATATCGCCGGGTTTTAAATGCCCGAGCAGAGAATGGATCAGTACTCCATCGCAAACTTCGATCGCCACCTTGGCAAGATATTCGTGTGAACGGTGCATCGGGTTGCGAGTCTGGAATGCTGCGACCTTACTCCAACCCATGGCCTCGAACATGTTCCGCGTTTCGCGCGGCGACATGAACAGCGCGCCATATTTTTCAGGAAAGCCGCCCTGCGACAGAACTTTGACAGGTCCGGCAAGGTTGACATCGCCCTGCTCCATAACCATTTTGACGCCAGGATGCTCAAGGTCTGTGGTACCGAATACCGTCGCACATTCGTGCGCCTTGTCTACAGAGTATTTTTCGGTGACCTTCATCGTGGCAATAACGCTGCCATCGTCCGGATCAAGCAGAGCGACATCCCCACCTATCTTGATGGAATTTGCAGAGGCGCGGTCAGTTGAAAGTGTAATGGGGATGGGCCAGAACAGCCCGCTGGTCATCCTCATGCCGTCACATACTCCCTGCCAGTCAGCATGGGTCATAAATCCGTCTAGTGGGGTGAAACCTCCAATACCAAGCATGACCAAGTCGCCCTTTTCGCGGGAACTCACCGTAATGCGGGGTAGCGTCAACCCACGTTCACGCTCGGCGCCAAGCAATGCTCCTTCGAGCAGGCGGGGATTGAGATCTCCTCCCCCGTGCGGATTAACCAGTGCCATTAATTCCCCCACTAAGAACAATGGTGCACACACTATTCCTTCTGGCATAAAACAGCGATACCCCTGTTGGGTTGATGACCATACCCATTAAGAGTTATATACCCCCCCCCCATCACGGCTATGGAAG
>CAIQPV010000539.1 GCA_903873725.1 uncultured Nitrosomonadales bacterium | reverse complement strand
AATTAAGCGTCCCCTATTATGTTTATTTGGAAAGTGACAGGAAAGACCTGTGTCGGCTTTATATCAAGGGTTACATGGTTGGTCAAGCTATTCAAAAAATTTCTTTGCCGGCAATCTATCCGCATCTGTTCCCTCCTAAAACCATGAAGAAATTTAACGGCGGAATTTTATTGTGCGCTTGATTTGTTATCCCGGCAGAGCGTTTATTATCAGCGCAGGGCAACAACTATCCCGGTAAGTCAGGGACGATTCTGCTTGCCCAATTCATCTACCGCATCCCATCCTCCGCCAAGTGCGACAAAAAGGGCAGTTGTATCCTGAAGACGCTGGGCTTGGGCCTGCAAATAACCGAGCTTTGCCTGATGGTACTGGATATCTGCAGCCAGCACCTGCTGAAAGTTGGCCGTGCCGGTTTGGTAGTTAATTCTTGCGAGATGCAATAATTCCTCTGAAGCTTGCACAGAGTGAGATTCGGCTTGCATGGTTTCAGCGTCATGTTCGAGTGCTCTCACGGTATCTGCCACCTGGGCAAAAGTGGCAAGAACAGTTTGTCGATAAAGAGCCAGACTTTGCTGGTATGCATCAATCGCCGCCTGCCGCCTGGAAGATAATGTGCCTCCATCAAACAGGGGGGTAGTGATGTCAGCCCCCAAACTCCAAAAACGGGCATTGCTGCCAAATAGCCTGTTCATTGATGTAGCATTCTGCCCGTAGGTTCCATTCAATGTAAAACTTGGGAACTGTGCCGCTCTGGCAACGCCAATGTTTGCGCTGGCCCCATGCAGTTGAGCCTCGGCGACCAGAATATCCGGCCGCTGGCGTACCAGTTCTGAAGGCAGCGACAGAGGCAGTTTGCTCGGCAAAGCAAGCTCTGACATTGAAACTTCCGTAGGTGTCCATTCTGATGGTGCATGGCCTGCCAGTGTGGCAAGCAGGTGTTCTGACTGGCTGAGCCTTTGCCTCAATGGCGGCAGAGTGGCTTCAATGGAAGCCAACTGGCTGCGCAGGCTGAGCACGGCCGTGTAGGAAACTGTACCTGCCTGATACTGCTTCTCGGTAATGGCAATCTGTTCTTTCTGCAAAGAGATCAATTGTTCGGTATTTATTATTTCATCCCGATAGGCAGCCGTGGCAATAGTGGTATTAACAATGTTGCCGGATAAAGCAAGGTAGGCACCCAGGACAGTGGAACGTTGCAAATCGACTTGGGACTGTAAATTTTCAACGGCGCGACGTTCTCCCCCAAAGATGTCAAGTGAATAACTGACGGACGCGGAAAGTGTAAGCAGGTTGAATATACTGCCTGGCGCCGGGTTGCCGATATGTGCCGGAGAATAAAGTTGTCTTGTTGGATTGAACCCGGCACTGATCTGCGGGTAGAAAATTCCGTAACCGGCCTGAAGATTGTCATTGCTTTGACGGAGACTTGCCTGAGCCGCCTCCAAGCCGGGGTTATTGGCCAATCCCTCTGCAACGGCTGCGTCGAGTTGTTTTGAGTTGAACAGGTTCCACCAGTTGGCTATTGGCCCGACACCCTGCTCAAAACGCTGGGATTGCCCCCCGATAGAAACAGTTTCTGAAGGATCTTTCCCGTGATTGTAATGGTCGGCCAAAGGTGCTTTGGGACGTACAAAATCCGGCCCTACGGTACAGCCGGAAAAAAGAAACAACGAAACCGCCCACAAAATCCACGCTTGCATGCTATTCGTCCCCGATGTAAACATCCACCAGTTGGCCGGGATAAAGCGCAATGTCCTGTTGTTTTGCAAACCTGAAAATGACCGGCAAGACCCTCACGTCCACCCTCTCCGTCCGCTGATTCGATAACTCGATTTTGGGCGTAACGTTAGGTTGTTCCCTGACGTATTCCAGCGGGATGTTGATATTGGTACCCCTGATAAACATTCGCGCATGCATTTGCGCCGGTTTGGGTAGCCTGTGTATGAGTATCTCGTCTATATAACACCTGACCCCGATGTAGTCTTGCATATTCCCCATCACCATGGGGGGGCCGAAACTCCCGGTATAGCTATCATATGAACCTTGTGAGGAAATATAACTGCCGACAGCCGTATTGATTGACAGCGCAGTGCCGTCGGACGGAGCCTTGATAACATATTTGGACAGTAGCACGCTTGCGGTCTGATAAGCCTTCATTGATGCCTCATACTGCTTCTGGGCAACGGCCAAATTTTCTTTTCCGATTTCAACCGCATTTTGTGCGGAATCGAGAGTATCTTTGCTCACAGATTTTGGATCCAGGTCGTAGGATTTTTTCTGTTTTTCCAGGGTATCCTGCAAGTTTTTCAGATTTGCTTTGGCAAGCCCGATCTGCTCCCTGGCTGATTCTGCCTGAGCTTTCAGTTGATCCGCAGT
Source organism: uncultured Nitrosomonadales bacterium (assembly GCA_903873725.1). Taxonomy (GTDB): domain Bacteria; phylum Pseudomonadota; class Gammaproteobacteria; order Burkholderiales; family Gallionellaceae; genus CAIQPV01. The sequence goes on along the minus strand of CAIQPV010000539.1, from coordinate 730 downwards.
CGCACGTTGCACTGCATCGTCAATCATAAGAAGCGGTATTCCGGCTTTTACATGCTGTCCTTCCGAAATCAGTATCTTCGCGACCACCCCGGGAACCTCGGGATAAATGTTGATGTTTTCCCCGCTCGTCTGTGGACTCTCGATGATTCCGTTGGCGTAGATTCCTTTTTCATAGGGATTCGAAGCAGGTGTAAATGCCGGTGGCTGGGCCTTGGTTTTTATCCCGTAGATATAGGCGCTGACGAAGCCCGCCAGAATCCCTATGAATGCCAGCGTGATTAACAGTTTATTTCTCATTCAAGCCCCCCGCTTCAACACCGGTTATCCTGCCATCTTCCATTTTCAGAATCCGATCTGCATATTCATAGATTCTGCTGTCATGCGTGACAATAATGATGCATCGTTTTTCATTCAGTATATTCTTCTTAACAAATTCCACTATATTTCTACCCGTATCTCCATCCAGTGAAGCGGTCGGTTCATCCAATATCAGAATATCAGGGCTGCTGGCAATCGCCCTCGCAATCGCTACTCTTTGCTGCTCGCCACCGCTCAATTTAACGGGCTGTAGTTGAGCTCTATCCTTGAGGCCGACTATTTCAAGATAATGCATGGCAACTTTCAGGGACTCGTCCCAATCGTGTTTTTTCAAGATCAGGGGAATTGCCACATTTTCTACCGTGGTTAGACGAGGGAAGAGGTGGTAATCCTGGAATACGAAGCCGATTTT
>CAIQPV010000538.1 GCA_903873725.1 uncultured Nitrosomonadales bacterium | reverse complement strand
CTGCTCCGTATAGCTCACACGCCCCACGGCATCGCGCTTCATGATCGCTGGTGTTCTGGCTTCTTCCATAAGAGCCGTATTTTATGGCTCTGACTCTTATGCACCGTCCCTTTCGCATGGGGCTAGATTTGACGGATACGTTGGGACTCTATCCTTCGGCGGATGAGCCTGAGATGCGCAAAGCCCCGGTTTTTAAAATATCATGTTCGTCGAGCGACCGGTCGAACGCGGGAAATTCCCTCTCGAGACGACAAAAACGATTTAGCTCCGATTTAATTTTTGCTAATCTGACTAGTTTTGAAAAGATATGCACCAATGCGAGTCCAATCCAAAGTGTAATTGGAACAGTAATTAAAAAAAACTGACACATGGATTCATTTGCATCAAATAAGAATGCTAAAATCAGAGAGATGACACTTCCGAACTTTCCAAGAGTTATTGTATCTCTGTCCATACCTTTACGCCTTACGGTCCACAGTTCAGATTCGCGAAGTTTTCTAAATGAACTAATAGAGTTCAAAACCTTTATTGTGAACTCTTGCCGAATAGAAAAAATTTCATCTCTTATGTGTTTCAAGTTTTCAGCGCATATTAAATAGTCATTGTATCCAGAACCTTGAAACGCTATTCTAGCTTTAGTGAGTGATTCCTCAGCTTTGCTTCCACTGAAAGCTTGCCTAAAATGATAGTCTCCATAGGAGGCCTTTTTTAAGTACGAATATTGACTCTCGGCTTCCAATAGGGTCGATTCGACGGCAGTGCGTGCTTGGTTGCATAGCTGATTCAGCAGGGTAAGAACTTCTTCTTCGCATTTAAGAAAGTCTATATCATCGAGCGCTTTGATCGCATAAAACGGCGAACAAAAAATGGCATTTCGCAAATCGGCGATGGCTTCAGGGATATTGCCTGAATGTGCATTTAGCTTGCCTTGTTGGAAATGGGCTTCTCCTAATTTTGGGTTAATCTTGATTGCCTCTGATGTCCGTAGACGAGCATCAACTATATTGCCTTGGCAGTAAGCTGCGTAACCTGCTGCCACAAGCGCTCTAGCGCATTCTGATGGAAAATCCGTGCGTGCATATTTGGCAGCTTCAAGAAACGCACTTTCTGCTTCGGGAATGTTTATCAGCTTATCTGACGTGTTATGCATATTTCCGAGACGGATCGTCCCCAAAAGCATATGAAACCGGTAGTCCATCCTATAACCGGTATGTGTTGAAAATCCATTAATGGCACGTAAAGTGCTTTCCAATGCATCGTCATATAGTTTACGACGCAACGCGTCGCGGGCAATTGCATACTGTTCATATGCCCAAGTTTGAGCTGGTGCTTTGGAGATATGAACGAGCTCTTCGAGAGAATCTGCCATACGACCAGTTACAGCTATAAGCTCCGAGAACTCCCAGCGAAAAGTAGAGTTGAGTTCGTTGATTGCCCTAATAATATTATTCGAGCTTTGTTTCCACATCTCTACAGTTCTTCCACCCTCACTCTGAATGGTTTCACAAATAGAAATGCCGTTTGCTAAGAGACCTTCTTGAGACATTACGAGCTTTCGCCCATGCTCAGAAATTTCGTAAATTACGCCACCGACAAGGCTCTTTGCTGCGAGGTATTCGCGATACGTTACACTGCCAAGTGGGTTATATGTGCTCATTTTTGATGGGTTTAGCTGTTTGGATTGGGTTGCTTTGGCATTTGATCGAGTCTGAAGTCTGGCTGTTTAGCAAGGTTTTAGCAATGCAAGCAAACACCCTATGGACTCTGGTATTCAGTTTGTATTGACAGCATGGTGATAAACGATTCTCGCTTCCTGTTTACACCTTTAAACGGGAACTGGGCAATAATATTCTAGCTCCCCCTCCTCACCTTCAAGCGCTGTGGCCCCGCAGCCACACAATTCCTTTGGCGCGCTTTAGGACAGCTTTAAAAACTTCAACCGGCGCGCAAGTGTCCTCGAAGCCCCTCTGCCGTCGCCGAGCTTGGGGACGTTAAGCGTTTCTTCGCGATAGACGCCAGTCTCATGCGTAACCGGGATTTTTTCTTTTTGCGCAAATAATTCTTGACGTGTTCTGGTGAATGTGTCTTGTTTTGACTAGCGGAAGATACACGTAGCTTATGGGCGAGTGTCGTAAGTGCCTACTTCTAGGCGTGCGTCCTGAAAGGGAAAAGTCTCTGAGCACCACCGCAGATGTGAAACACGTGGGAAATTCGAAGGGTAAGGGTTCGTCCACTGCCTCGCGACTCACGGCGGTTGGTGTGATGTATTGCAAATCCCTGAGCGTCAAAGTGGGAGAAATTGCATGCCCGCACTTTCTCTGCGCTCCGGGCATGCTCATCATTATACCATGAACTTGCCTGATAAATCTCTGCTAAATCTCCGTGATGTTGGCGCTGTAATTGATCGCAGCAGCCGCACCGTTCTTCGCCTCATTCACGATCACCTATTGAAAGCGCATCAGTTGCGTGGTCGATGGGTTGTGACGCCTGAAAACCTTGATCTCTTTTTGAAGAAACTTCCTTCCAATTTTTGAACTATGCCTTTTTCAGTTCACCGTGAGAAGGGGGAGCGTTATTACCGCTACTCGTATTATTTTGACGATTCCAAGCTTCGCGTTCGAGGTTCTACGCGACGCAGCACGAAAGAGGCTGCGACGAAGTATGCCAAGCAGCTTTTCGAAGAGGCACAGCTTGAACGAGATGGCCTCGGCCCATCGAAGACGGAACGAGACGCCAGCAAGAAAGAGCTGCTTTTGCACCTGAACGATTTCCTTGATGCGAAAGAAAAGGAGGGCAAGGCCTCCAAGTATGTGAAGGGGCTGAAGAAGCATCTGAGCAAACTTTTTCAAGCGTGCGCCTGGACGTTTGCGAAAGACATTCGCCGCGATGGTTTCGAGGCCTGGCGCGGGAAGCAGAGTCTGCACCCGAAGACGATCAACGAGTACCAATGGTCCCTCTCTTCGTTCGTGAATTGGATGCTTTCTGCCGGCCGTCTTTCGGTCAATCCGTTGGAGCATGTTGCCAAGGTCGCGACAAAGGGCGCAGAGTCGCGAAAGCGTCGAGCCTTTACCCTGGATGAGGTCGAGCGGTTGCGGAAGGTGTCGGGCAGACGTGCGGTGGTTTATGTCACTGCTGCCTTCACGGGGCTGAGGCGCGGAGAACTGCAAAAGATCGAGTGGCGGGACATTGAGCTTGCCGCAGTGAATCCGTTGATTCGTGCCAGAGCTTCCACCACGAAAAACGGCAAGGAGGCTTTGTTGCCGCTACATCCGAATGTGGTTCAACTTTTACAGTCGGTTCGGCCTGCAACGGTCGCGAGAGGTGACCTCGTTTTTAAAGGGCTGATTCCTCGCATGCCGCGTTTTCATGCAGACATGAAAGCCGCCGGGATTACCCCAACGGATGAGCAGGGCAGGGTGGCCGATTTCCATTCTCTGCGGAACACCTTCGCAACGATTCTCACGCTGAACGGCAAGCCTCAACGCGAGATCATGGAATTGATGCGGCACAGTGACATGAGGCTGACGGCGAAAGTTTACACGGACGCTGGGCAGCTTCCGCTCGCGCAAACGGTGGCCTCATTGCCTGGCCTTCCTGGTTTGAATTCATCCGGGCAAAATGCGTGGCAAGAATCCGTCCAGAAGCGTCAAAATGTGGCGCGAGATGTCCAAGTGAACAGTGGGCTTGAATCGGCTCACAACGTTGATTTTGAACCATTTGTCACAGAATGTCGCGACGTGGCGAATAGTGCAGATGGTGCGCGATGCAGGGTTCGAACCTGCGACCCTTGCCGTG
>CAIQPV010000537.1 GCA_903873725.1 uncultured Nitrosomonadales bacterium | reverse complement strand
GGTGGATGATGAGCCGTTTTAACCAGGGATCGCAACAGGCGCACGGGGTTGACGTACAACCTCGTCCAACCTTCGCGGAAAAGGTTATACGGCTGAAACCCGCGCCATTATTGGGTTCGTCCAACCGTCCAACCTCGTACAACCTCACCGTGCGCAGGCAGGCGCGCACACCCGCGTATACATACACGCGCGCGCCTGTGTGTGTGCGTAATTTGGTTATACAGGTTAGGAGGTTATACAGTAGTCTGTTTTGTATGGCGTTTTTCCGTCCAACCACAAAAGATAGGTTATACGGCCATGTCTGAGGTTGAACAGGATTGTGAGCTGTGCCTGAACCCCAACGGCAATTATGAGCTGGGCCGCGTGTGCTGCTGTGTGCGGTTGATCCTGGCAGAGCCTCGCAAGGATGTGCGTCGTGCCTTGCTGGATCGGTGGAAGCAGAAAAACAGCACATTGGCAGAACGGGTTGAGCGCGAAGTCAAAGCGCGCTGGAAGAAGCCATGAAGCCCGCTACGAACAAAACCATGGCGCTTCCTGCGTGGTGTTATGGCGATCCGGCTGATGCAGTGGATCGAATGCGCCAGGAGAGACAAAAGCGTGATCGGCTAAGGAAGCATAAATCGAGAAGAATTCAGGCATTGGTGAAACAAGTGATGAAAGGAGTAAAGCGATGAAACCAGCAATTGTTTGGGTAGACATCCTGCTTAGTAAGTGGGGCAGGCATGAAATTAGCACTGAAAACGGCGGAAAAGGTTTTCCATCGTCGTGCCTACTGGCTTTATCAGGTGACGGCGATGGGTACGATTCGTCTGTTCCTAAAGGTGTCGTTGACCCTGATGTTTTAGCTGTGGGAGAAGCCGTCATGCAATTGCAAATAGTGCAGGTTGCTTGTGTTTTTCAATACTACGTCCGAGGGTGCGGTAGGCCGGATAGCGAGAATGCTCACACGCTGGGAATATCCTACAAAACACTTACGCAGTACATTCATCAGGCTCAGCGAAAAATAGCACTTGACATTTCATTGCCATGTACGCAGAATTCGCTCCAATCTGTTAATGGGGGAAGTTGCCCCGAAATAAATCAACCCGTTTTGGCTCGCGCCTGACGGGTTTTTTATTATGCCAATTGCAGCATCAAAACCATGCAGACAACACGGATGTGGTGTTCTAGTCCGTGATGGAGGTGGTTACTGCCCCGCGCATAAGCGCGTGGTAAAGAAGCAGGTAGAAGATCAGCGAGAGTCATCTACTCAACGCGGCTATGGATATAAATGGCAGCAGGCACGCGTAGTATTCTTGCGGCAGCATCCGCTGTGTGAATGTGAGAATTGTCAGGCTGGAAAGATTAGGACTGTAGCAGCTGAAGTAGTCGACCATATCATCCCGCATAAGGGTGATATGAAGTTGTTCTGGAACCGGAACAACTGGCAAGCCATGAGCAAACGATGTCACGACCGCAAGACGGCACGCGAGGATGGTCGCTGGGGATAGGGGGTGAAAATCCCTGCCAGCCAATTTTGCTAGACCGGCCTGGAGAACAATTTTTACGTGCGGGAGTTTTGGGGGGTGGGGGGGGTCACTCCCCAGTGTAGACGTATCCACTTTTATTTTATGCAGGGCGATCAGGTGACTGGTCGCCTTTTTCATTGGGGTATTGACATGGGATCACGTGGGCCAAAAGCGTTGCCTGCCAACGTGCATCTGCTGCGTGGTAATCCAAGCAAAAAATCAATTGATGAGCTGCTCGGCGAATTCAATCCAGAAGTCGAGATTCCAAATTGCCCTAAGCACCTCTGGCCGGAAGCCCGCAAGGAATGGAAGCGCGTGTCTGCCGAACTTGAACGTTACGGTTTGATCTCCAAGCTGGATCGTGCGGCGCTGTCGCTGTATTGCCAAGCGTGGGCTAGATTGGTGTGGGCGGAAACGATGCTCACGCGGGCGATGAATGACGCTGAAGAAAAACGCGCGGCTGCCGAAGCGCGTGGCGAGACCTGGACTGGCGGGGATGGAATCATGACCCCAAGCCCGAACGGATCCCTAATCTATTCGCATCATTGGGTAGTGCAGCGCAGATCCGCGCAGGAGGTGCATTGGTATCTGCAAAGCTTCGGCCTGTCGCCTAGCGCACGCTCGAAGGTAAGCCCCAGTGACAACCGGCAGCAGTCTTTGCCGCTGGATGGGTCTGGGCAAAATTCATGGGATCAGATTTAGAACAATCATTCGGTGACATCGCGACACAATATGCCCGTGATGTCACTGAAGGCAGAGTGATTGCGTGCAAGTGGGTCAAGCTTGCCAGTCAGCGGCACCTTAATGATCTTGTGCGCGCCGATGCTGGCGCATGGCAATATATATTCAATCCTGAGCTGACCGACGCACAGGGGAAGATATACCGACCCGCAGAACGCATTTGCCGCTTTGCCGGGCTGATGCCGCACATCAAGGGCGACTGGGCGGCAAAATCGATGCGCATCAAGCTTGAGTCTTGGCAAGTATTCATCCTGGCGAGCGTTTTCGGCTGGGTGCATCGCGTCACGTTCAAGCGCCGCTTCCGCGCCGCCGACTTGTTTGTGCCGCGAAAAAATGCCAAGAGCACACTGGCCAGCATCATCGGCAACTTTATGTTGGCGGTGGATGGCGAATTCGGTGCCGAAGTTTACAGCGGTGCCACCTCGCAGGATCAAGCGATGGAAGTTTTCAGGCCGTCGCTGCTGATGGCTCGCGCAACGCCAGAATTCAGGCAGCGCTACAGTGTAACGGTGAACGCCTCGAATCTATCGGTAGCCGAAACCAACAGTAAATTCGAGCCGGTGATCGGCAAGCCGGGCGACGGTGCATCACCATCTTGCGCAATCGTTGACGAATACCACGAACACAAAACACCGGAACTGTACGAAACCATGCAAACCGGCATGGGCGCTCGCTCGCAACCGCTGATGCTGGTGATCACCACGGCGGGCACCGATGTATCCGGTCCGTGCTACACGCACCAGGTGGAGCTGCAAAAGATACTCGAAGGCACGCTGGAAAACGATCAGCGCTTCGGCATCATCTTCACGATAGACGAAGGCGATGACTGGACGAACGAAGAGTCGCTGATCAAGGCAAACCCAAACTTCGGTGTATCGGTAGACGGCGAGTTTCTAAAAATACAATTGCGCGATGCGGTTGCCGATCCGCGCAAGCAAAACATTTTCAAAACCAAACACCTGAATGTCTGGTGCGCGGCGGCATCGCCCTGGATCAACCTGTACAACCTGCAATGTGCCGGTGATCCCTTGCTTACCCGCGAATCTTTTTCCGGTGATGAATGCATCGTCGGCCTTGACCTCGCGAGCAAACAAGACATTGCCAGCAAGATGCTGGTTTTTAAACGCGACATCGAAGGGCAAACACATTACTACGCGATCTCGCGCAACTACGTGCCTGAATCCGCCGTACAGAAACCAGAAAACGCGCATTACCAAGGCTGGGTGAACTCCGGTCATCTTATTGCCACCTCCGGCAACATGATCGATCTTGAACTGATACAGGAAGACATCTTCGATGACTCAGAAACCTTTGTTATACGCGAAGTGGCGAAAGACCCCTGGGGAGGTCAGCAGCTTGGCGCTAATCTGGCAAATCAAGGTCTGGAAGTCGTGGACGTGCCGCAGCAAGTGCGCTACCTGAGCGAACCGATGAAAGAAATCGCTGCGCTGATTGATGCCGGACGTTTTCATCATGACGGCAACCCGGCATTCGTATGGATGATGAGCAACGTCGAAGTGTTGATGGACAGAAACGAAAATATATTCCCGCGCAAACAGCGTGCGCAAAACAAGATCGACGCCGCGATCGCGCTGATCGTAGCGATGTCGCGTGCGATGGTGGAAGGCAGCTCCAAATACGCAGTCATCGGGACTGATTACGAACTAATGGTGATCTAATGGGGTTTAAAAACTGGATTTCCGGCCTGTTCGCCTCCGATGGCGACCGCTCGCCGTGGGGTAATTTTTGGTTTGAGCCGGTCACCATGGCAACCATGAGCGGCATGCGCGTCTCTGCCGATACCGCCATGCAGTTATCGGCTGTGTTTCGCGCCGTCGGGCTGGTTTCGGGCCACATGGCGATGATGCCGCTGGTCTTTTACAAGGCCGGAACCCGCAAGCGGGTAAAACATCCGCTGCTGAAACTGCTCAATGTGCGCCCCAACCGCTGGCAGAACGCGTTTGAGTGGCGCGAAATGCTCCAGGGCCACCTTGAGTTGCGCGGCAACTGCTACAACGAAATCAAAGCCAATTCGCGCGGCGAAATCACCGAGCTGATCCCGCTGCACCCGGATCGCGTGAAGATAGACCTGCTGGACAATGGCGACTACCGATACGCCATCACCGAGCAGAACGGCACCACGCGCTATGTCGCACGCGGCAGCATCTGGCATGTGCGCGCGTTGTCCTCCAATGGCTATACCGGGCTTTCTGTCCTGGAGTGTGCCAGGGAATCATTCGGGCTGGGGCTGGCCGCGCAAGGTTATGGCGCGCGGTTCTTTGCCAACGATGCTAAGCCCTCCGGCGGCTGGATAGAATTCCCCGGCACCTTCAAAGATAAAGAAGCGCGGCAAATGTTCCGCGAAACCTTGCAACAAGCGCAGTCCGGAAATAATCGCGGCAAGATCACTGTGCTCGACAACGGCATGAAGTATCACGAAGTCGGCGTCACCAACTCGGACGCCCAATTCCTAGAAACGCGCAAATTCAGCATCAGCGACATTGCCCGCTGGTTTGGTGTGCCGCCGCACAAACTGGGCGATCTCGACAAGGCCACCTTCAGCAACATTGAACAGCAAGCGCTCGAATATATCCAGGATGCGCTGCAACCGCGCGGGGCCCGTTGGGAATTCAGCATTGTGGCCGAACTGCTGTTCGACGACGAAGAAATCGACGTGCGTTTCGACTACCGCGAATTGCTGCGCGGCGATTCAGCCGCCCGCCGCGCGTACTACCACGGCGGCATTCTGGATGGTTGGATGACGCGCAACGAAGCGCGCGACATGGAAGGCATGGAACCGCTGGATGGCTTGGACGAACCGCTGCGACCGCTCAATATGGTCGAAGAAAGCGATGCCGAAAAGCTCGAAAAAGAAGAAGCGGCCACCGAGCTGCCTTTGCAGCAGCAAGAGCAGGCAGGCGACGACAATCCAGAAAATCCAAAGCAGCCGAAAGAATCCGCCAAGCGCCTGCGCGCCGTGCTCGAAGGCAACGCCGCGCGCCTTGCGCGGCGCATCGTCAAATCGAGCGCCGTTCCCGATCCTGAAATGATCGCCGAAGCATTGGCCGTTCCGTTTGAAGCCGCTCACGATTGGTGCACGGACCTGCAACAAGGCTCGACAACCGAATTTATCACCCAGTCCCTTATCAACCTTGGAGACACCGCATGAAACG
>CAIQPV010000536.1 GCA_903873725.1 uncultured Nitrosomonadales bacterium | reverse complement strand
CGTACTGCGTGCAAGCAGTTTCGCTCCCAAATGCGCTTCAAGTGCCGCCACTTTTCGAGTAACTATCGAGCGCTCAACATTCAATTGCTGCGCCACGGCTGAGAAGCTTCCCAGTTCGGCAACCCGTACAAACAGACGCATGCTATCGATTCGATCCATAACTTCTCCCTACCTATTGTTGCAATATTAGCAATAATAATTTGTTAATTGTATGCTATTTCTTTTGTGTTGACTTGTGTACAGTGCGCCCATCGATTGATTATTAGGATTGGTCATGGAACATTCTGCTAACTACACCCGCACTGCTATTGCTCTCCATTGGCTGATAGCGATTGCGATTGTTGGAACCTTCGGCGTTGGTTTTTATATGCACGATCTGCCGCTTACGCCCTTTAAGCTCCAGATTTACTCGTGGCACAAATGGGCAGGCGTAACGATTTTTCTGCTGGTGCTGTTTCGACTCGTATGGCGGTTTACCCATCGCCCGCCCGGACCGCCTGTCGGCATGCCCGCATGGCAGCATGTTGCGGCTGAATTCGCCCACCGGCTTATTTACGTTCTGATGATCGCCATACCGCTCAGTGGCTGGCTGATGAGTTCTGCCAAGGGATTCCAGACAGTGTATTTCGGGGTATTGCCTTTGCCTGACTTGCTGGCGAAGAACAAGGAACTGGGAAATATTCTTTCAGTTGTACACACTGCGTTGAATTTCACCCTTGCAGGGTTGGTTGTTGGGCATGCAGGCGCTGCGATCAAGCATCATTTTGTTGATCGCGACGACGTTCTTGCAAGGATGCTGCCATTCATCAGGAAATTTTAGGAAAACTACCATGAACACCTTTACATCGAAAATTGTATTTCTTATTGGCTTGGTTGCGCTGTTGTTTATTTCCAATGTGCAAGCGACCGAGTTCAATCTGGTTCAGGTTGACAAGAGTTCATTGTCATTCGTATTCAAACAAATGAACGTACCGGTTGAAGGTGTCGTCAAAAGCTTCAACAGCCAGATCAGCTTCGACCCTGCAAAGCCCACTCTAGCCAAAGCCGAAATGGAGATTCCGGTCAGCAGCATTGATGCCGGGTCAGACGAAGCCAATGACTCGGTAGTTAGCAAACTTTGGTTCAATGCAAAAGTTTTTCCAGTTGTACGCTTTGTCTCAACTTCCATCAAGCCGCTCGGCAACAACCGGTTCGAGGTGGCAGGCAAGATGAGTATCAAAGGGCGAACATTGGATGCGAAAACGACAGGCACGTTTCACCCCGAAGGGAGCAATGGTGTGTTCGAGGGAAGTTTTTCGCTGAACCGGGGCGACTATGGTATCGGGGAAGGCTCGTGGGCGGATTTCGGGACTGTGGCAAACGAAGTACAAATCAAATTCCGTCTGGTGGCTTCTGCTGCCGGAAAGAAGTAGTAAGTTGTTTCAAAACAAATAATCCATTAGACCGTTCGTGATGAGCTTGTCGAACCACCAGCTACGCAACCAGAACCCTTCGACAAGCTCAGGGCGAACGGATACAAGGGAATCATTATTGTATTGTGTCTAATTGATAATTTGAGTTCAATTGTTTTAACCATTTTTTAACCATAGGAGAATCACCATGAAAAAATTCGCTATTTCCCTTATTTTTGCTTCCCTCGCAAGCAGCGTGTTTGCCGCGCCGGATACATTTAACATTGATCCAAACCACTCATCACCTCGTTTCGAGTATAACCACTTCGGCTATTCCAATCAGTTGCACAGTTTTGACAAAATCAGCGGCAAGATTGTTTTCGACCGTGCTGCCAAAACCGGTTCGGTGGATATCGTGATTGATGCCAAGTCGGTTAATACCGGCTACCCCTTGTTTAACGAGCACATCCAGGGCGAAGATTTCTTCAATACTGCGCAATATCCGACCATTACTTTCAAGTCAACGGCAGTGAAGTTCGATGGCGACAAGCCTGTAACAGTTGAAGGAAATCTGACAGTAAAGGGCGTGACCAAACCTGTGACCCTGACAGTCACTTCGTTCCAGGAAATGCCTCATCCCATGCTCAAGAAAGACGCAATCGGTGCAAATGCCGTGGTGAAAATCAAGCGTAGTGATTTCAACATGGGAAAATACGCTCCCTATGTTTCGGATGATGTCACCCTGACTTTACCGGTGGAAGCGATCAAGGAATAAGTCCGCCTTTGTTTCTACGGCAATGGAGATTGGAGTTTGACATGTCTGAACGGATGCCAGTCGTTTTTGTATCCCACGGTGCCCCGGATGCCTTGTTGAAGGCGCCGGACACTGTGTCCTGCTGGCGCGAGATTGCCGAGCTGGTCCCCGAACCGGCTGCGATTCTTGTGGTGTCGGCGCATTGGGAAATGCGCCAGCCAACGGTCAGCCTATCAGGCGCGCCTGAAACCATACATGATTTCGGGGGGTTTTCGCCGGTGCTTCATCGCATGCAGTATCACGCGCCGGGCGCACCGGCACTGGCCGAGCGGGTGGTGTCGCTTCTATCCGGTTCCGGCTTGGCGGCAGATCTTCACCCCAACCGCGGACTGGATCATGGTGCCTGGGTACCCCTGTCGGCAATGTACCCGCAAGCCAATATACCGGTCACACAACTCTCGCTGACGCGTAACAGGGGGCCGGTGATACATTTTGAGCTGGGGAAGTTACTGGCTCCCTTGCGGGATGAAGGTGTTCTTATCATTACCTCCGGTGCAATCACACATAACTTTGGTTGGCTGGATTGGCATGATGAAGGTGATCAAGCACCAAAGCCGAAAGCTTATGCTTTTACCGAATGGGTTGCCGAACGGCTGGCGGCACAGGATATTTCGGCCCTGCTTGAATATCGTTTTGCCCCTTTTGGTTCGGAATCCCATCCAACAGAAGAACACTTTTTGCCGCTTTTGGTTGCCTTGGGCACAGCAAGCGAGGATACGCCCCAGCGCTATCGCCCCCGCTTTGCCTATGGTGGATTGTCAATGGATGCTTATCTCTGGCGACATTCTGCAAATGTTTTTCATCGCTAAAACCATCAGTTGAAATACCGGGATGTCCTTCAGCAACAGCGGTTTTCAGATTGAACCTAAAAAACGTAGTTGGCGAAGAACGGTGAGGTAATTCAACGAATTATGCCTTTTTTGTAGGTGCGAATTTATTCGCACCTACGAACCCATCTACTGAGTTGGTTGAAATAATCGGGTTAAAAATGCGTCTCGCGTATGTGCACCAGCAACCCTTCAGCCGCATCCTCTACCATATCCAGTACGCGTTCAAAACCGTCCTCACCGCCATAATACGGATCGGGCAGCTCGCGCTCATCATGCTGTTTGGCATATTCCATAAACAAGCCAAGACGGCTCTCCGTATCGCGCGGAGTCAAGCATTTCAGAAAGGATAGGTTGGCATGATCCATCGCCAGCACATAATCAAAGCGTTTAAAGTCGGACGTTTCGACCTGCCGCCCGCGCAACGAACTCATGTCATACCCACGCCGCTTTGCGGCACGTTGCGCGCGCGCATCCGGAGGGTCGCCGATGTGATAGTCGTGCGTACCTGCCGAATCAACCAGAAAGTTTTTCGCCAGACCTGCCTCCCCGACACGAATACGAAACACTGCTTCGGCGGTGGGTGATCGGCAGATATTGCCCATACAGCAAAACAAAATTGATATTTTTTTCTGCAGTACCATTTGCATTCTTCCGAATGCCGAAGTACGACATTCCGGATAATCAGAAACCAACAAAACAACCTGGCAGGGTCTCGCCGGGTATGCAAAAAGGTTTGCGCGCTATTTTGCAAAATACAGAAGGATGATCCTGCCCATTACACAAGAAATTTGCGGTAAACCCTGAACAAGCTACGAGGATTTCGAAGTTTCCTCGCTCGGGCAAGGAGAATTCATAAAATTCCCTACTGCCAATCCCACAATGGCAATACCGATTATTACGCAAATCATGCCCGCAAAAGATGCTTTAAACACGAATCCGCCAACAAGCCAAAATATCACACACAGGATTATCGACCCAACGAGTACAGCTAACTTATTGTCAAACATAATAACCTTTCACATTGAACATAAATTCAGGCTTCCATCTGAGCCTGTGTGCAAATGATAGCCCAATGTTCCATATAATTGTTGGAAATAATTCCCGGAAAAAACAAGACGAGCATAAAAAGTGGTCAGGGGCAAGTTGCCGCACGACCATTCACAACGCGGCAAAAATCACGAAGAACGATGCGGTCCGGGCGAGGGGCAAACGGCTGAACCCTGAAGAGTAATGGGGGTAAGCGTTAATCGAGCAACTAACGCTTGCGTCCCCGCAAAAACAAAAGCAGCAACACCCACCACCGGAATCCACAGGAATTTCTGAACCTTAACACCATAATTGCCTACCTGAAATCTGCCCAAGGGAAATGTTATCTGAATTCAGCATCATCTTGATGTCAGCTTTGTATCAAGCCGACCTATCCGTACTCATCGCTGCTTGGGTAACACCAAAGTAGCGATCAATCCGCCTTCCGTGGCATTCTTCAAGGAAAGGCTTCCTCCCATCTTTAGCGCTATATCACGTGCAATGGACAGCCCGAGTCCAACTCCGCCTGTGTGCCGGCTGCGGGACTGATCGAGACGATAAAATGGCGCAAAAACAGCCTCCAACTGATCTTCCGGAATGCCGGTGCCTGCATCATGGATAGAAATTATGAGTTTATCGCCGGTGTCTTCCAGCTTGATGTCGGCACGACTCCCATAGCGCAACGCATTTTCGACAAGATTGTTCAGGCAGCGTTGTAACGCCATGGGTTGCGTCATGACAGGCTGTACAAAACCGGATACGGTCACAACCCCACCCCTCTCCCCGGCATCTTCCGCAAGGGAATGCACGAGGGCTGCAATATCCAGAAAACACGGCTCTTCCGGCCTTCCGTCGCCACGCAGATAATCGAGAGTCGCGTCTATCATCGCTGTCATTTCATTGAGGTCGTCCTGGACTTGTTTCTGCAAATCCTGCGTGGCAATCTTTTCAGCACGCAATTTCAGCCGTGTAATCGGCGTGCGTAAATCATGGGAAACCGCTGCCAGAAAGCGGTTGCGTTCGGCAATCTGCTGTTTGAGGCGCTCCTGCATCTGGTTGAACACCATTGAAGCCTGCCGGATTTCGGATGGGCCGCAGGTCTCGTCCAATGGCGCCCGATCCAGGCTTCCACCCAGTTCACTTGCTGCCCGGGCCAGTTGATTGATAGGATGTGAAAGCCAGCGTGCTGCTATCCATGCAGTTAATGCAATCCCGCTCAACCGCAACATGAACCCGATCAACCTGAATGGATGTGGGCGCAGAGAACTCGGATTAACAGAGTGCGAGTGTCCAAAACTGGAAAACACTTCCATACCCACAAAATGGCTAATCGAGAGCGTGACAAACAAGAGCAGAAAAAGCCGCGAGAAAATTGTGTCAGGGATTAACTTTCTCATCACATAATTTTTGCATCGAATAAATAGCCTTCTCCACGCACCGTCTTGATCAGGCCAGGTGTACTCGAATCATCGCCGAGTTTCTGGCGCAGGCGTGAAACCAGTAAATCAATGCTGCGGTCGAATAAATCCATGTTTCGCCCGCGCGCCTGGTCGAGCAAAAAATCGCGGCTCAATACCCTGCACGGATGCTCAATAAAAACTTTTAGCAATCGAAATTCGGCGTTGGAAAGCGGGATGACCAATTCTTCAGGGGAGATAAGCTGGCGCAAAATGCAATTCAATCGCCAGCCATTAAAGGAAATCACATTTTCCTGCTCTTTGGGACTTTCCCGTCCCCCTTTGACTCTCCGCAATATCGTCTGGATACGGGCAACCAATTCACGCGGTTCAAAAGGCTTGACGATGTAATCGTCGGCACCGACTTCGAGGCCGACAACCCGGTCCATCGATTCTCCACGCGCAGTAAGCATCAATATCGGAATGTCGGATTTTGCGCGCAAACTGCGGCACAAGGTCAGGCCGTCTTCTCCGGGCAGCATCAGGTCTAGTATGACAAGATCGAAAGTTCTTTTCGCAAGGGCAGCCGCCATCAATTTTCCGTCGGACACGGCAACCACCTCCATACCGAAGTCAGACAGATAATCACCGAGCAACTGGCGAATCTGGATATCGTCATCAACAAGCAATACAGACAGCATAAATCTCCCTGACATTAAAACTATGTTGGCATATTAAACGATGGAGGGACAACACTCTCAACAGCAGCAATAATCAAGAGTGTAAAGCCGCTGATGATGAATGATGAAATAACCTTCAAGATAATTTCTCCAACAAGGGGAAGGAAGCTGGGACAAACCTTACCTTTATCTGTATATCATCATTCACTTCCAGAGTATCCGTGTAATATCCTGTTTGTACAAAACAGGATACAAATCCGATGCCCGTGATATTTGCATTCGTAACTATATCCTTTACAAAATCGGAAAGTTGAAATAAAAATGAAGCCTGTTTTGAGCTTTGATATTTCACCCGGACGAAACATATCTGAATAAATGGCTCCTTCAATAACCATGCCACTTTTGTCGTGATTAATCAAGAACGCTCAAACGCCGAAACGTTTTTTTTCCTGGGAACTCGCTGCATGGAAAACGGCGATCTTACCGGCGCCGAATCCTGCTTCAGAATGGCGGTGCAAATTGCGCCGGATTTTGCAGAGGCCTATGCCAACCTGGGCCTGCTGCTGGATAGACAGGGCGTTTCAGATGAGGCGGAAATTTGCTACCGGCGTTCCATAGCATTTAACCCCGCCTATACGGAAACCCACCTGAACCTGGGTGCGTTCCTTGAGAAAAAGAAACGATTCAACGAAGCCGAGGCGTCCTATAGACAGGCAATCGAACTCAAACCGCATGCTCCCGCAGGATGGTCAAATCTTGGTGTGCTCTATGCGTGCATGAAACGTGAACAGGAAGCAGAGCAGTGCTACCGTACAGCCATGTTTCTGGATGAATCCTATGCAACTGCCCGCTTCAACCTGAGCTATCTGTTATTGCGTCAGGGCAGATTTGAAGAAGGCTGGTACTGTCTGGAGTCGCGCAATTGGTTCGCCGCACTAACCGCCCATCTTGTCTGTCCCCGCTGGCAGGGTGAATCACTTGTCGGCAAATCCTTGCTGATCGGCTATGAAGCCGGTCACGGCGATGTAATCCAATTCAGCCGTTATGCAGCCGTGTTAAAAGCCCAGGGAGCCGGTTCGATCACCATGATTTGCCATCCGGCATTAAAGACGTTGCTCGCTGAGCTGGAAGGTGTCGATATCGTCATGTCTTTCGATGAGCAGATTCCCGCATCCGGCTGGGATTTCTGGACGCCTCCCATGAGTATTCCGTACTACTGTAAAACACGCCTCGACTCCATACCGGCAAAAATTCCGTATTTAAGGGCTGAAACCAAGCGTATCAAGAAATGGGCTGCGCTTCTGCCAAACGAAGGTTTCAGTGTCGGCCTGGTATGGAAGGGAAACCCGCAATTCGAAAATAATGCCGACCGCTCTCTTCCCTCGCTCAATGTGCTGGCTCCATTGCGGGCTATAACCGGCATCAACTTTATCAGTCTGCAAAAGGGCGCCGGAGAGGAAGAGGCAGCTCATCCGCCCAGCGGGCTATCTCTCATCAACCTTGGGCCACAGTTAGCGGATTTCGCCGATACCGCCGCTGTCGTGACAAGTCTCGATCTGGTAATTTGTGTAGACACGGCTATAGCTCATCTGAGCGGAGCCCTCGGAAAACCGTGCTGGGTATTGTTGCCCGCGTACAAGACAGACTGGCGCTGGCTCAAGGATCGCGCAGATTCTCCATGGTATCCCGGCATCATGCGGCTTTTTCGCCAACTTGAAATGGGAGATTGGGACGCCGTCGCTACCGAAGTGGTCACCGCACTTGAGCAGTGGGTACGAAACGCTGCTTGAAGTTGTCGGTT
>CAIQPV010000535.1 GCA_903873725.1 uncultured Nitrosomonadales bacterium | reverse complement strand
TTTTCGCGGCTTGCGCGCCAAGCAGAATTCGACGGCACAATTCAACCCGGAGCGGAGTATGTGATGGTGGATGATTTTGTGGGCATGGGCGGTACACTTGCCAACCTGCGCGGTCACATTGAAACGAATGGAGGCAAAGTATTAGCTGCCGTAGCCTTGACAGGCAAGCCGCATTCGTCCAAATTGCATCTTACACAAGACAGTCTTGATGATTTGAGGAGCAAGCATGGAACAGAACTTGAACATTGGTGGCAAAAGCGATTCGGTCACGCCTTCGACGCGCTTACTGAATCAGAAGCTCGGTACCTTATCCGCACCCCGGATGCTGCAACCATCCGAAATCGCATTGCTGCGGCAGAGCAAGCAGGAAATCGCCCGGAGGGTGGCGGGTAAATAACACCATCATCATCCCCCTGCTCGGCCAATGCGGAATTTGGCAGTCTGTTGAAAATGCTGTCGGGGTGGGCTGCGCAAATGTCCGCTTTGGAGGAGTCAATTAGTGGTGCTATCTGTCGCAAATAACCCAAGGCCGACGTTGGCGACCGACTGCTTTCTGGAAACCTGTTTACAACATCGACCTGCGGCTCACGCCCTGAGCTGATAGTCACAGAGGGACATTCGACGGACTGCTTTGTATCGTAAACCTGCTGTTCAATTTGAGGAAATTGGCGGGTCTGAATGATACTCTACTACCTACCTCTTCTGTCACTGAAGTGCGATCGTCCGATCTTTATTGTTCAGCAGAATAACGACTTTATCTACACCATTCTTGTCTTGACCGAACAAGCGGCCATGAATACCAATGTCCGGTTGATGTCCGAAAAACAAGTAAAATTGTGAGCAACTTGCGTTAGCAATTGTTTCCGCCACAATGAGTTACCTGCACCAATAATCGAAAGACCACTTCCCATGCATGTCCGGTTTATGTCCGATGGAAAGCTCATGGTGTCAGGTTCGTCCGAATATAACGCGTCTTTGAGCCAGCACCTTCGCGGGTCACTGCACCGATCTCTTGCAGCGTCTCTCAAATCGCGCCTTGCCTGTCGCTCCGAGACTTCTACAGCAAACTGGCGGTGGTACTCACCCAAGGCAATGCTCTCTCCGGCTGAAAGCGCCTTGAGCAACGCTAGTTGGCGAATGTTCAGAGTGGCCGCCAGTTCCGCTGCACGCTCCGGGCCAGAAAGGATCAGCGTCACCCCGGAAGGCTGATCCTTCCACACGGGCATTGATCTGTACATACTGATCATTGAACGGTGCATATACGCGGTTTTCTGCTATCACTGAACATACGATGGCCGCACGCCGATGGAATGATTGTGCTTGCGCAATTTGTTTCGAGTAGTTCCGTGGAGGAGGCGTTACAGATACACCCTCGCCTTTCTCGTACTTAAGACCTAAGTTGTAATGCGCGTTGGCCGACTCTTGGTCGGCGGCATCGAAATGAGTGCATATTTGTGGAGGAATACCGAGGACAAGACAGATTTCCAAATAAAGTTGGTTAGCATCAGTGGTGTCGAGCAATCTAATTTTGGAAGCGTAGTCAGGTTGCCCGATTTTCTCCAGCCGCGACGAAAAGACACCTCCTTTACACATGACCTGCAAGTCATCCATGTCGTCATGCAGATGTTTTTCCAACTCTTCATATGTTTCTATGAGGTTGCCACCCAGATTAAAATCGGTTTCAACCGTCTTGAACTCGCTCATATCTCCCTCATGTTTGTCTTGCCATATCTGATAGTGCGAGATATTTTTCAGGCTACAGGTGACAAGTTCCATTTCTTGAAAATTTCCCGATATTCCTTGATCTTTTCCGGCATTGCATCTGAGATTGATTTGGTGTCCATGAGCGCTTTATTCAAGTGAGCGTCGGTTAACGCAAACGTCTGTGCATCCAAGAGAGGTAGTCAAGGCAGCTTTGAGGTGCAACTCGGCAGCGGTAATTTTCAGTCACAACCATCCAAGCGGTGTTGCCGAACCCAGCGAGTCCGACAAGATGCTGACAGATGCGCTGAAACAGGCGTTGTCGTTGGTTGACGTTCGAGTTCTCGACCACTTTGTTGTTGCCGGGAACTCGGTACTGAGCTTCGCTGAACGCGGATTGCTATAGACCAGAAAGGAGTTGTCATGATATTTGAAATCGTATTTTGGGTAATTGCCACTCCGATAATTCTGATAGTTGTTTCGGTGGTGTGGCTGGGAGTGTTGGCTATGATTGGAAATTGGATATGTGGTGGCAGTAGACGTGATTGAGGTAGAGCCCCGTTAAGATGATTTAACGGGGTTCCATCAGCCAGTGTGCAATTCCTGCCGAATGGCCGTCCTCACAACTTCTGCCAGCGTCATGCCTTGTGCTGAATCACGCAGCGCCTGATTTATCAGAGTTTGGTAGTTGCCGCCGGTCATTTCTGCACGAGCTTTGAAAATTGCCAGTACATCATTATCCAAGCGCATGGTAACGCGAGATTTGCCGCCATGCTCGGCTTGCAATCGGGCGAGTGCTGGAACAGCGGCCACGGGCTTCGCATCGCTGAAATCCATATTGCTGTAACGATCAAACAGTGGATCAGAATTGTTGCTCATAGCGTCTCCGTTGCAATTGGTTAGCCTTCCAGGCTGAAATAATGCGGATTCGCTCATTGCGTAGCGTCCACACCGCCAACAGAATCCTACCTTTGCCGCCCATGCCCAAAGAAACAAAACGCTGCTCACCTTCCGCATCGCTATCCTCTTGCGTTAGCGCATAAGGATCAAGCAAAACCGACTTCGCCTCATCAAACGTAACCCCTCATGATTGATCGGGTTGGCTGCGGCCTTTTCGGGATCAAATTCAAATTCCATAGATTTATTGTATGCACAATTGTCGGTACAGTCAAGGCGGAATCGTGTTGGGTTTTTGTGGGATCAACACAACTACGAAAGCGGCGATTGGTGCTCGATAAATTCTTCAGGCTTGGCAAGCTGCTTCGCTTCGGTCGCAGAACATTGTCTGGCATCCAAAGCGTCGTAGTGCTCTTGTACCCAAGCGTCACGTTCCTGCATAGACTTAAAAACATGAACCTTAACTTCGGTGCCGGTTTGGAATTGCTTAGCGTAGTAATTCTTCATGGAGCTATTTTACTCATATGAGAATTCCTGCGACGGAATTTATTCTGCCAGTCAAATGCCATCCATATTCGCCATCAGAGCCACTCAGGGGCGATTAGCTTGAGCCTGACGCCATCACGGTAGCTTAACGAATGAAAGTCATTCCATGCCCCTTGCAGTCAGTTTGACAGGGGCGTGGCGATGACCAAAGTGCTGTGTGAGATGGTGTGAGATGTGTGTGTGATATCAGCCACCATCTCACACAAAATATTCACCAGTATTTGCAGGTGAGAAAGTCAAAACGTGTGAGATGTGTGAGATGAAACCGAAAAATAATCTTTTCTTTCTATATCTACATCGACATTAACCGTGATGGCGATAAGACGGTTAAAACAGACACCGCCCTGCGTTACATCCCCGTCCACGATACGCTTTTACGGCTTGGGTTTATGGATTTTGTCCGTATGAGCAACAGGAAACTTTTTGATGAGACGGGCAACGCTGTAAGCCGTGCGTTTATTCGATACCTGGTGGAGTTGGGCATAAAGAAGGACGGCGACAGGGGGATGGTTTTTCACAGCTTCCGAGACACGTTCAACAATATCCTGGCAACGCCAAGTTATCAAGTTCAGGAACGGTTGCGTTACTGTTCAGGCATGTTTGTGAGGTGGAGTCTGCACAGATTGCACAGCGAGGCGCAACCCCATCGCTTTCAGGATCGCCGAAAAGTTACTCAGGGCAGGGTTGCCGTTTGGCGACAATGTGCGATAAAGCTGGGTGGGGTTCAGGTGTGCAGTCTCGGCTACCGTCTGGACACCGCCAAAAGCTTTTGCCATCTGGCGTAGAGCAATCAGTAACTCGCTCTGGTCGCCGTCCTCAAGAATATCGTTGAGCAATTGAACAGCGTAAGCGGGGTCTTCCCGATACATTTCAGCCATTGCTTCGTCATGCGTTCTATCTCTCATCGCTTGTTCTCCTTTGCCAGTCTTGCCAGTATTCGCAGGCGCGGTCGATGTCCGCGCTCTGCTTCCGCTTGTCGCCACCGCACAAAAGCAAAACTACCGTCTTACCCGCGAGAGCGTAATACACCCGATAGCCTGGACCCACATCAATACGAAGTTCCCAAACGCCATCACGACAAAACTCGTGATCGCCGAAGTTGCCCAGCTCGACGCGGTTCACGCGCCGATCTACCGCAATCCTTGCCGTCATATCGCGCAGTTTGCGGTGCCATTCGAGGTAAATATCTTTCTCGTCTGGAGTCAGGTAGTGGCGTATTTCATACATAGCCCATATTCGTCTATAAACGAATTCAAGTCAAGCTCTGAAAAACTTATTTGCTTTCCAGATCGAAAGCCATTCAGCGTATCCCACCTTCCGTTTTGTAATCATCGGTTCAGCGTCACCCTGCTACAACTGCCAGCAGACGTGTAAAGGCGCAATTGTCCCAACAGTCCTGGCGACCGTGGCAGTGCTCATTTCATTCCGCGCTGTCCGCACCACTCCCCCGTTTGTGTCATGCCCATTGCCCACGTCAAAGCGCAGTCAGTTTCCACCATTGGGCGAGGCAACGCCGAACCGATGATTACAAAACGAAAGGAAACATCATGACTACGCTGAATAATCAATCTGGAAAGCAAACAAAATCTACTTCGCGCCCTTCGCGCACTCGCGAGACTCACCAACCCGATGTTTGTAACTACTCAAAACTATCGGATATCGACCTGCTTGGAAAGCTTATAGGCGCAGAGCAAACCTCCGGCACTTACCAAGTCTCGGTAGAAGCCAAGCACTTGCCTTGGCTGAACCACCTTGTACCGCTGACTAACCACAGACAGAGGTG
>CAIQPV010000534.1 GCA_903873725.1 uncultured Nitrosomonadales bacterium | reverse complement strand
CTGTCAAATGGGAGAGGTGCAGAAGTTCTTGTGTTCGATCTCAGCACCTAAGTTATTACTTAATATTAATTCAAGCGAAATTATGGATGTCTGCTTCTGATCACAGAAGACCTTTTAAGAGCAGCATCCCGTGAGCGAACTATCGGCCAATTTTGGTCATTCGCCACTGGTCGCTTAGGGGCACCCAATTGGGCAAAATTGGGATCAGCAATGCCTGAAATATCCATGCTGCTAGCCTAAACGAGCGCTGCATACAGTTCCTATACTAAAGCAGTGTCTTTACCACGTTGTATGTCTGCTGCAGTACAGAACGTGCGCTTCATTTGTTTGAACATCTCCTTGGTTCGATTACACGCCAGAATATCCGTTCGGGTTTATACATCCGCATTACATCCTTACGTAAAGGAGGCAGGCCGTGGCTGTTTTAAAAAAGTCAGTAAAAAACTTCGCAACTCAAACCGTAGGCGGAGTATCTGCTGCCAATGTTCGTGAGACGGAAGATCAGCGCATTCGTGAGGAAGAAGGCAAATGTAAGAAAGTAGATACGCTCGCCAAACAGCAGTTGGCGCTCAATAATTTTATGCACGGGCGAAAAGAAAATCACATAAGCACACAAGCAACGCATTCTACCGTTACGGAATTCACCATTGATTTTTCACATTCCCTTTAGAAACTTCATTGACTCGCATACATCGCATACAAATCACAAAGGAGACACACCATGGCCCTCGTCAAGAAATCAGTAAGTAGTACCAGTACCCAACCCGCAGGTAATAAAACCTCTGCTGTCACCGCTCGCGAAGCGGAAGAGCAGCGCAAGAAAGCACGCACTCTCGCCAAGCAGCAACAGGCGGCGGAACGTATTGCCGCCGCCACGGGGGAGTTATCCTCGGGTATCAACGAAGCGGCTTCTGCCGCCGAGGAACTAAAGCGATCTTCCGATCAGATAGCAACAGGGGCCGAGGAAGCATCTGGCGCCGCACAGGAATCTCTGGCTGCCTTCAAACAGATTGAAGTCTCTATCCTTCGCCAATTGCAAAATGCTGACATCAGTCAAACCAAGGCGGATGCCACCCAGACTCTGGTGGCTAAAACCAGCGCCGATGTGGCCGGTATGATTGCCAACGTATCTGTCGCGGCACAACGGCAAAATGCATCTGTCGAAATGGTGGCAGAACTGGAGAAACAGGCAGCCAACATTGGAGACATCGTCAAGGCCGTTGCGCGTATTGCAGACCAAACTAATTTGCTGGCACTGAATGCCGCCATCGAGGCAGCCCGTGCTGGCAAGCATGGCAAGGGTTTTGCCGTCGTCGCCGACGAAGTCAGGACACTGGCCGAGACCTCGGAGAAAAGTGCCAAACAGATTCAGGATTTGGTCGCTCAGATTCAGCAGGAAGTAAAGGCAATCACTCACGGTATTAGTGCTTCTGCCAAAGCGATTGAAGGTGAGGTGGAAAATGGCAAAATCATTACCCAGCAACTGGAGCAAATTCGCATTGACGCAGCAGAAATCGTAAAGGGTGTGCGAGAAATTGCGGTCGGAGCACAGCAATCCAAAACAGCCGCGCAGCAGGCTTTGAAAGGCTCGGAAGATATCGCCGCTGCTGCCGAGGAACAATCTGCGGCTGCAGAAGAATCTGCCAAGACCGTGGAAGAGCAAACTCAGGCGCTGGCTCAATGTGAACAGGCAGCGCAAAGCCTTTCCGAGCTCGCGGAGGATTTGAAGACTTCTACGGATGTTGCCAAAAGCGCTGAGGAAGTCGCTTCTGCCGCCGAGGAGTTGTCATCGGCAGTCTCGGAGATCAATCATTCGGGTGCTCAAGTCATGGCTGCCATTGAGCAAATCAGCAAGGGTGCCGAGGTGCAGTCTGCCGGTACTGCGGAAGCTTCAGCCGCAATCACCCAGATTGAAAAAGGGCTGGAACTGGCACAGGCTCGGGCCAAGGCTGGGGGCGAGAAAGTGGTTACTATCAAGAATCTGCTGGGTGTGAACAAGACCTCCATCGATTCCCTGATATCAGGAATTTCTGATTCTGCTGAATCGTCCAGAAGTAGCATCAAGCAGATCAAGGATCTCGAACTGGTATCGCGGCACATCGACAAGATCGTGGATGCGATCACGACCGTTTCCATTCAGACCAATATGCTGGCAGTCAATGGCTCTATCGAAGCAGCTCGGGCCGGAGAGTTCGGTAAGGGTTTCGTGGTGGTGGCGACTGACATTCGAAATCTGGCCCACGACTCTGCCGAAAACGCAGATCGTATCAAGGATTTGGTGAAGGCGGTTCAGGATCAAATCGGCGTGGTCGGGCGCGACCTTGAGGAAATCGTGGCGAGCGCGCTAGGCGAAGTGGAAAAGGCCAAGATAAGTACGGCCAACCTGGTGTCCATTGAAACAGATATCGCAGTCGTGGAAAAAGGTACCCAGGAAATCCTGACCGCTTCCAACGAAATTGCCGCTGCCACTGCACAAGTAAAAAAGGGGATGGAGCAGATTGCTGCCGCTGCCCAGGAAGCAGGCAAAGCGGCTACAGAAGCCGCCTCCGCCGCAAAACAGCAGTCTCAGGGAGCCGAGGAGCTGGCTGCCGCCATTGAGGAGATTTCCTCTCTCGCCGATGAATTGCAAAGCGCCTAATCCGGGAGAGCGATCATGACCAAAACAATTCAAGAAAAACCGGAAGAGGTTTCTCGCGTCGAAACGGCGGAGTCACATAGCGATGCCGATAGCGTCGATGAGCAGGTTTCCGACATTCGCCAATTTGTGACCTTCCTTGCCGGAAACGAAGTTTTTGCGGTGGATATGGCGCCGGTACAGGAAATTATCCGTGTGCCTGATGTAGTACGTGTACCTCTGGCACCGCCTACTCTTGATGGGTTGGCCAATTTGCGCGGAAAGGTGCTACCTATCATCAGTTTGCGCCGGATTTTTGGTTTCCCCGAACAGGAGCACGACGACACGACCCGAGCCTTGGTCATTGACATCGGCCAGCCTCTGGGCTTCGTGGTGGATAAGGTGGCCAGCGTGGTCGGCGTCGAACCGGGGAAAATTGAAGGTGTCGGCTCCATCCAGAGCACGGTGAATACTGAACTTCTCTCCGGAATCATCAAAGACGTGGGTGGCCACGCCATGATCATGGTGCTCGATTTTGCCAAACTGATTGCTCAAGAGTTTGCTGAAATTGCCGCCGTTGCCAAGAGCGCGTCCATGGCTGGCGGGATTTACGACAGCACCGAGGTCGAGGAAGAGGAGTCGAGCGACGAACTGCAACTGGTGAGCTTTGATGTCGCGGGGCAGGAATACGCCATCACCATCGAAGATGTGCAGGAAATCGTTCAGGTGCCGGAGACCATTATTCACGTTCCTCATTCGGAGTCGCACGTTCTCGGCGTGATGACACTGCGCAATCGCTTGCTGCCCTTGGTCAGCCTGCGACGCATGTTTGCCCTGCCCCCCCGGGATGCCGACGAGCATAGCCGTATTATTGTGGTATCGCTGGGCACTGCCTCGGTGGGTATCGTCATGGATAGTGTGAACGAAGTGCTGCGCGTCGCCAAGGCGGATGTGGATGCCATGCCTGCGCTGTTTACACGCGAAGGTGAACTTGCTGACATTTCCGAAATTTGCCGTCTGGACGGCGGCAAACGTCTGGTGTCGATCATCTCCGCCAGCAATTTGTTCCAACACTCATCCATCAAGGAGGCATTGACGACCGTGGAAAGCTCGCATGAAGACAAGGAACGTGAAGAGGTCGCTGCTGAAGATGAAACAAGCGATGACGATGAGCAGGTGGTTGTATTCCGCCTCGACAAGGAAGAATTTGGTGTTCCAATAGAAAGCGTTCAAGAAATCGTGCGCGTGCCGGAACAATTGACCCATGTGCCCAAGGTACCGCCTTTTGTTGAAGGCGTCATCAATCTGCGTGGAGCAGTGCTGCCGGTGATCGATCTGCGCCGACGCCTTGGCCTGCCAACCTTGCCCCGTTCGGATCGCCAGCGCGTCATGGTATTCCTGATCGCAGGCTTGCGTACCGGTTTCATCGTGGACTCGGTCGCAGAAGTGCTAAGAATACACAAGTCTTCCATCGAACCGGCTCCGCATTTATCCAGTGAGCAAGGGAAACTTCTTGCGCGCATGGCCAATCTGGAAAAGCAGAAGCGCATGGTGCAGCTGATCGAGCCGGCGTATCTGGTGGATGACCGTGAATTGGCCGATCTGACCAAGATGGCGGCATAAGAAACACGCCATGATTAAGCTGCTTATCGTCGATGACTCGGCATTGATGCGCCGCCAATTGGCAACTTTGTTCGAAGCAGAGGGCGATTTCGAGATTCGCCAGGCCAGAAATGGCAAGGAAGCGGTAGACGAGAACCGCGAGTTCAAGCCTGACGTAATCACGCTGGACATCAATATGCCGGAGATGGACGGCATCACCGCTTTGTCTCTCATCATGGCAGATCGTCCGGTGGCGGTGGTCATGGTTTCCTCACTCACCGAGAAGGGGGCACTGGCGACCTTCGAGGCGCTGAATCTGGGGGCAGTGGACTATGTTGCAAAACCCGGCGGCACCATTTCTCTGTCCATCGGCGAGATCAAGCATGAACTGGTGAGCAAGGTGCGCAATGCCACCCGCGCCCGTATCAAGTGCAAAGGATCGAGCACGCGTGGTTTAGCCCAACGCATGCGTGAAGAAAGGGAAAAGGCTGTACCGCGTCCTCTTGCGGTAAGGCGGGGCGTTGTCGGCGAGGGCTTGGTTATCATCGGCGTTTCTACCGGTGGACCGCGCACGCTTGAGGATATCTTGCCGCTGCTGCCAGCGGATTTTCCCTGGCCGGTACTGGTGGCCCAGCACATGCCAGCCTCTTTCACCCACCCCTTCGCTGAACGCTTGAATAGCATTTGTGAACTTTCTGTTGTGGAAGCTTCCCACCCAATGACGATTGAGCCAGGCACCATTTACATCGGCAAGGGAGGAGCAGACATGGTGCTGGCGCAGCGAGCCGGGAAGCTGACCGTGATTGCCAAGCCGGAAAATCGCGAATTTCTCTGGCACCCCTCGGTGGAGTTGATGGGACGCTCTGCCTTGGAACATTGCGATCCGTCACATTTGGTGGCGGTGATGCTCACCGGCATGGGTTACGACGGGGCCGATTCATTCACCGAAATCAAAAAGCGTGGTGGCCGAACCATTGCCGAATCGAAAGAGTCTGCCGTGGTCTACGGTATGCCCGCAGAACTGATCGAACGCGGCGGTGCCAGTATGGTGCTGCCCTCAGAAAAAATTGCCGCCCAAATCAAAATATGGGCGGGACGATAGGGAAAATATCATGGCACTTATCAAAACACAGACAGCCCAACCAGTCGCCGAAGAGGAACGCAAGCAGTCGCGTGATTGCGCCAATCTGATTGTGGCACTGGAAGATGACAACCCTACGGTGCGGCGCTGGGCGGCAAGAGACCTGACTGACTTCCCGACAGCATCTGCCGCGCTGGTGAATCGACTCCAGCGGGAGGAGGATGTATCGGTGCGAGAGATTATTCTCACCACTCTGACCTCCCTGGGCGACGAAGTAGCGGTAGCAGGCCTCGTCGACTGCCTCAGGAGCGAAGGTGTTTCCTTGCGCAACGAGGCAATTGAAGCGATGAAGCAGCTCCCCGACGAAGTGGCACCCATCATGCAGGGATTGCTCGCGGACGCCAACCCGGACGTGCGCATCTTTGCCGTCAACATCCTCGAATCCCTGCGTCACCCGGAAGTCGAATCATGGTTGGTCACGGTCATCGATAACGATCCCCACTTGAACGTCTGTGCCACGGCGGTGGATTTGCTCGGCGAAGTCGGTTCCTCAGCTGCGCGGGAAGCGCTGCTGCGCCTCAAGGCGCGATATGCCGATGAACCCTATATTCAGTTCGCTACTGACTTGGCCATCAAACGTATCACCGAGGGCTGACACTAAAATGGCTGCGACCAGCATCAGCGAATTGGATTTCGAAAAGTTCCGCGAATTTTTCTATCGCAAGACCGATATTCAGTTCGAACCATCGAAACGCTATTTCGTCGATAAGCGATTGGTGGAACGTATCGAACTTACGGATAGCGGTAATTTTCGCACCTATTTCACCAAGCTGCGCTTCGAGGCTTCGGGTGAGGAGTTGCAGCTTCTGACCAACCTTATGACGATCAATGAAACCTATTTTTTTCGCGAGGAGTACCAGTTCCAGTGTCTGGTCAAATCCATGCTTCCAGATATTACCAGCCGCAAGAGCGACAGCAGCCCAATCCGTATTTGGGCGATTCCCTCTTCCTCGGGCGAGGAGCCATATTCCATCGCCATCTATCTGTTGGAGTATTGGGCCGGGATCAAAAATTGGGACATAGAAATCATTTCATCCGACATTGATACCAAGATTCTTACCCAGGCACGCAAGGGGCTGTACTCGCAACGCTCGGTGCAATATCTGCCGGAAAATGTTTTGCGCAAGTATTTCAAACGCACTGCGGAAAACTATCAGATTTGTGACGATCTGCGTGAGGCCGTGGAATTCACCCGTGTCAATCTTTCTGAACGCGCCGACACCCGTGCTTACCGAAATTTCGATGTCATCTTCTGTCGCAATCTGCTGATCTATTTTGACGATGTCTCGCGCAAGACAGCCGCAGAAACCTTTTATGACGCATTAAATCCGGGTGGTTACATCTGTCTCGGACACTCAGAATCAATGAGCCGCATCTCCTCGCTGTACAAGGTGCGCAAGTTTCCCGAAGCCATCGTTTACCAAAAACCATTGGAGGCAAAATGAAACGCATCCTGATAGTCGATGATGCGGCTACCGTGCGCATGTATCACCGCAACATACTTGAAACTGCCGGCTATGCGGTGGATGAGGCGGTGAATGGTATCGAGGCCCTGGAAAAATCCCTGCAAGAGCCATTCGATCTTTATGTGGTGGACGTCAACATGCCCAAGCTGGATGGCTACGGTTTTCTGCGCGAACTCAGGTCACAGGATATTTTACAGGCACCGGCCATCATGGTTTCCACCGAGGCGGAGAGCAATGACCACAAGCAAGCCTACGCCGCAGGCGCCAACGACTATCTGATCAAACCGGTGAAACCGGAACAACTGCTGATCCACGTCAAACTGCTTATCGGGGAGACGTTCACATGAACCCCTTACTCGAACAATTTCTCTCCGAGGCGCGGGACTTCCTGCAAGGCATCGGCGAAAAGTTGATGCAACTGGAAAATAATCCAGGAAACGCTGAACTGATGACCGAGTTGTTCCGCTTTGTGCATACCCTCAAAGGTAATAGCGGGCTGTTCGAATTTCCGGAAATGACCCGAGTGCTGCACGCCGGTGAAGACCTGATGGATGCCGTGCGGCACGGTCAGGTGGAATTCTCCAAAGAACTGGCGGATCGTCTGCTGGATTCGATGGATTTTGTCGGCCTGTTATGCGATGAAATTGAAGCGAATGGCAACATCGGTGCTGCTCATGCCGCAGACTCGGCACGTCTGGCAGCTTCTCTGCGGCAGTTGATCGTCAAGGTCGAAAGCCCGGCAGCGGTCGCTGCGGTTGTCGCAGCCTCACTGCTGGCGACTCTGGCTGAGACCCACGCAGGGCAGGGAGAAGGAGAGCGGCTGCCTCTCGTCAAAATTCCAGAAACCGTACGCATGGATGCCTACCGCCACGCGTGCAAAGGAGCTGCTTTGCACTGGCTGGACTATGCCCCGGCAGAAGAGTGTTTCTTCCAGGGAGATGATCCTTTTTTTCAGGCACGAAATACGCCCGGTATCTTGTGGGGGGGCATCACCACACGGCAGCCGTGGCCAAAGTTGGCCGAGCCGGATGCTTATCGCTGCGTACTTGATTTTCATGTGTTGAGCACTGCACCGCGTGAAGAGTTGGATGAGTACTACCGCTATATGCCGGATCAGGTTCGCATGATTCCGGTACCGCCACTGTCACTCGCTCTACCAGACGGCAAGCACAATGGCGGGCCAATGTATGAGGAGTTTGTTTCCAATGCGATAGGCTTGCTGGGAAAGGGGCGTCTGGAGGGGTTGAGCCGTGCCGCCCGCACCCTGCTTGATCTTTCCAGGCCCGACCTGTGGCTGTCTTCAGCCTTGCGCTGGCTGCTGCTGGTGATGGAATTGGAGCCGGAAAATCAGGATGCATTCGGTGCGCTTATCAAATCTTTGCGCCATCTTATTCCGCCGCAGTGGGCTGAACTCCAACCCGGTCTGCCGGGAAAAACTCTGGAGCCGGAATCCACTCTTACGCCCGCAGAAGCCGAAGCACTGACGGCATTGCTGGCCGTTCAGCGAAACATTCTCACCCTACCCATTGAGGCCAGTTGGCAGCTTGGCCGCATCAAGGCGGTTGCCTCTGCGCTGTCCGGCTGCCTGAAAGCGAGCGGCAATCTTGCAGCGCTACCCGGGCTGGAAGCAGCGACAGCAATGGCCTTGAATGAAGCCGTGTCTACTCCGCTTCTAGTCTGGCTCGATGGCGCATTACAGGAAAGACAGCAAGCTGCCACCGCAGAGACTCAAACAGTGCAGGCTGACGCAATCACGCGAACATCACCGAATACAGAAGGACAGTCAAAGTTTGGCCGCCGTTCTGAAGACGTTGTCGCCGGGTCGAAGAGTATCAAAGTTGATCAGGTAAAAATCGACCGTCTGATGAATTTAATCGGCGAAATGGTGGTATCTAAAAATGCCTTGCCGTATCTCGCAGGACGCGCCGAGACTGTTTTCGGAGTGCGCGAACTTTCGCGTGAAATCAAGGCGCAATATGCGGTGATCAACCGCATCGCCGAGGAAATGCAGGATGCCATTATGCAAGTAAGCATGATGCCTGTTTCATTCGTGTTTCAACGTTTCCCGCGCCTGGTTCGGGATACTTCGCGCAAGCTGGGCAAGGAAGTGAATCTGGTGCTGGAGGGCGAGGAAACGGAAGCCGACAAAAACATCATCGAGTCGCTGGGTGATCCGCTGGTGCATATTGTGCGCAACAGCCTGGATCATGGCTTCGAACTGCCAGAAGTGCGCCTCGCTTCAGGAAAGCCTGCAGTCGGCACGCTCACCATTCGTGCCACCCAGGAATCCGACCGCGTGGTAATCGAGATTAGTGATGACGGCAAAGGTATCGACCCGAAGGTCATCAAACAAAAGGCTTACGAGAAAGGAATCATAGACGAAGCTGCACTGGAGCGTATTAGTGATCAGGAGGCGGTGAATCTTGTCTTCGCGTCCGGCTTCTCGACGGTGGAAGTGGTATCCGATCTTTCCGGGCGAGGGGTGGGTATGGACGTGGTGAAAACCGCCGTTGAAAGGGTAAATGGCACGGTCGCGCTGGAAAGCGCAAAGGGCAAAGGAACTCGTATTCGTTTGTCGCTCCCTCTTTCCATGGCCGTCACCAACGTCATGATCGTTGAGTCTGACGGTCAAGTCTTCGGCATGCCGATGGACAGTGTGGTGGAAACGGTGCGCGTGCCGCGCAGCGCTATTCGCACCATCAAAAACAGCCTGGTAACTGTCTTGCGCGGATGCATCGTGCCACTGAAATCGATCAATACCTTGCTGGAAATTGATGCGCCCCCAATAGCCAATGCCGAAGATGAGTTGGCAATATTGGTAGTACGGCTTGGTGACGAATCTGTGGGTTTGTTGGTAGACGATTTCCGAGAAACAGTAGATATCATCCTGAAGCCCTTGTCTGGTGTGCTGGCTGGACTCTCCGCCTATTCAGGCTCTGCCTTGATGGGGGACGGCTCGGTACTGATGATCCTCAATGTCAAGGAGATGCTGTGATGCCCATCGAATACAAAAATAACCTTGCAGTATTCAGCGATGTCGTTAGTGTTGAGGAAGCCGAAGCATTATTGGAATGGCTGCAAAAAAACGCCAGTGCAAGCGTCGATCTTTTAGCTTGCACTCACCTGCATCCAGCCAATCTGCAAGTGTTGATGGCGGCGGAGCCCGTTATTAGTGCATGGCCAGCGGACACAGGACTTGCGGCATGGCTAAGGTCTGCATTAAAAGCAATGTAGGTGGGGAACGTTTTGCCTAACCTACATGTTTATTGCATTGAAGATTTTGAATCGAGGAGAACGAGCATGGCAAAAACTATCCTGATCGTGGATGACTCAGCACTGATGATATCCAGCGTCAAAGGCAATCTG
>CAIQPV010000533.1 GCA_903873725.1 uncultured Nitrosomonadales bacterium | reverse complement strand
TAATCCTAGTGCCTAGTGTAAAGTGTGGGCACTTGAGGACGATTGCTTTAGATGAGGAGGTAATTAGTAAGTTGCACTCATAAGGGACTTATAGACAGAATTATGGTATAATTGGTTTGTTAGGTTATATTTCCAATGTCAGCCCCTGCACACATAGCCCGTCAAAATGGGATGAAAGGAGGAAGACCAAAAGGATCTCTCTCTAAAACTACTCTTGAGAAGCAGAAAGTGATGGAGGAGTTTAAGATGAAGGTTCTGAGAGCGGCGGATGTCCTCTTTCAAGCACAGTTGCATTTAGCGATTGGGCAGACATTTTTATATAAGATTGAAAAAGAATTGCAGATTGGTCCGAAGGGTGGAAGAAAATCCCAGCTTGGACAGCCTCCGCAAACGCCAACAGCGCCACCTTCGATGACCACGAGTATGGCAGTTTTGGCGGACAGCTAAAACTGACGCCAACCCAGCCTATTTACCGTCTTGAAACCATCTCCGAACCGAATGGCACGGCCGCCTTCGGCTCGGTCGGGCTTGGCAGTGTTTACACGTCGGGATCAAGTTACGGCGGTTCATTGCTGGATGTCCTCGATGCCATCAAAGATTCGCGCGAGGGTTCGCCGATATTCCGAGCACAACTTTTTTGCAGCTTGGTTGAAATCATGGAATTTCAACCTGACGCTTGGGGGCTTTCCTTCTGCCCGGCTGCCCGCGCTGATTCCAAAACAATTCAATCCATCGCCGGAGGAACGATCAGCAGCGGGGATTGGCTTGTTCCTGCGAAAGTAGCTGCCTGGGCTGCAAAACTGGACCAATTCTTCACCTCCGAGAAATCAGTATCCTATGCCAAGCAGGCTGCTGCCAATTTGGCGCTTGCTCAGGCGGCAGCCAAAGACGGCCTCCATTACATTGGCTTTGTAGGTCTGGATGGAAAGCCAATCCTGACAGGAGACGCACCCGCAGAAATGTGGGGGTATGACCCAGCGAGCAAGCAGCCAGTTCGATACGTCAGTTCGGCGATGCCTTTGTCTCCACTGTTTGCTCTGCCAGTTTCGACCGCAGATTATTTGACCAATGCGGGCGTCAGCTCGGATGCGCCTTCATTCGCGAATGCGCTACCGCCGCTGTTTCGCGCAACCAAAAAACCATGAGTAACATTCCTCCCATTTCGCAGGTGCCCCTGTCTGATGACAGTAATGCGACATTTTTGATTCGTTGGCGTGGCAGGCAGGAAGGACCATATACCACAGCAGTCATAGAAGGTAAGCTCGCTGCAAATCAAATTGGGTTGTTGCATGAGATTTCCCACAACGGCCAGTGGGTTACCCTGCGTGTTTTTTTTGCCGAGCGGGAGGCCGTAATTCGGTCTGAAAATCAAGCTAGAGAGGAAGAAAACCGGAGGGCTCGTGAAGAGGCTGAACGACAAACACGGGAAAGGGAAGAGCGGCGGCAAGCAGAACTTCTGTCGGAAGAAAGGAGAAAAAACGATCTTTTGCAGGCCAGCATG
>CAIQPV010000532.1 GCA_903873725.1 uncultured Nitrosomonadales bacterium | reverse complement strand
GTCAGCGTGGCCTATAACCGATACCGGGGTATCAGTTGGCAGGATGCGGGCAAATCCTACGGACACAGTTATCTTTTCGATATTGTCATGGAAGTTATACGATTCAATCGCTTTCCGGAAACGCTCCAATGTATTTGATGCGTTGTCGAAATTAACTTGACGCAGTAGGACAACAAATTCATCCCCGCCAAAGCGAAAGAGGCGATCCTGCGCACGGAAAATGCTCTTCATTATTCCGGCAACCATGATTAGTATTTCATCACCATAGAGATGTCCAAACTGATCGTTAACCTGCTTGAAATGATCAATGTCAATCACTACAAGCCAGCTATCGAAATTTGCCCCACTCTTTATTCGTCTATCATCCTTGTCCTTTGTGCTCGTCGAAATCGTAGAAAGCATTCGCAACAAGGATCGATCGAAAGATTTCCTGTTGGCCAGTCCTGTGAGGCTATCATGTTGGCTCTCATCAAGCAGACCGAGGAAATTCCGATAAACGGCTAAAATACCAATGGCAACATTTTTCTTAAGGGACGGCAACGCTTTCCTGGACACAATTTCTGCACAGGCATACGGCTCGTCCTTCATGAATATTGGCAGCCAGTAGTAATGCATGCCGGACTTTGAACAAACCTCATTAAATATTCCCTTGTTTCCAAAGCATGCAACTATCCCGGGGTGGCGTTCCAGCGGTTCGAAATCACTCTCTGTTGGGACATCAGAAAGAGTCTGGCTATGCTGACCATCATTCCATGAGGTCGTAAGACAAAAGTATCCGGCCTTACGGTGGAAAACATGACGAAGTCGAACAATGCCGGCATCCAAGAGTTCAACCAGAGAGGCAGTTATCGTGGAGTCGAGGAGGTAGGTATCACGTTGTTTCGTAATTTTATCGATGTGCTTAAGTATATTTTCACGCATGGATATTTCCTTACAAAACTGTAAATGAGGTTATTTTATTACCAAAATGCCAGATACTCTCGGTTCTTTAATGAGGTTGATGCTTTGGTTTAGATTGTTATAGAAATTGCGTTTGGTGGCAAGGATAAAAAAGGCCTATATATTCGTGAAATTATCTAGGCAATTTGGCATATATGATTATCTCCGTTAAAGGTGTAGTGTGCCTCATTACTGAATTCGGTCGGAGTGCCGGAAATGACTGCACTACCACAGCTTACAAATTTGTCTATAGTGTTGGCTATAGTCTCTTTGGTTGTGGCTGGGATTTATTGGTCATGTCGGGGTCAGGGCATATGCTCAAACGAATACATACGCGAGGCTGTGATCTGGGGCGGTGGATTTTTGATTTATGCGGTACTTGATTATTACATTCTGATGCGATGATTATTTGCCACGATTATATAGGCTGAAGGGATATTGTGCTTTTTCTATCCTGTCAGGTATGTTATGTATGAAGTTTGAATCTTTATTCATGGTTAGCAGCCAATGTTGTTATCAATGGTAACCTGGCTCAGTGTTCGCACTGGGGCAACTGGTTTCGTTCAGGATCTCTAATTGCCATGAACACATCGATCGATTACTCGTCAAGCCAAACTATTAGACTTAGTGGGGATGACGATATAGACCACCGCGATTTGTTCGAGAACATGCTTACAGGCATCGTCGTACTGGAAGTGATATACGATGCATCAGGGAAACCAGTCGATCACCGCTTAATTCGAGCCAACGCCCAGTTTGAAGTTCAGACCGGATTGAAGCGTGAAGAAGAAGTTGGGAAAACGTCAGAACACCTTTCCTTCAAATGGCCGGATGAAATCCGTCAAGAATATTATTTAATCGCGGAGCGTGGTGGTACCTTACATTGGGAACGCTATAACGAATCTCTTAATGCACACTATGATATTCGCGTCTTCTCCCCAAAAAAAGGGCAGTTTGCTCTCATGTTCTATGACATCTCTGAGCGAAAGGCCATGGAAAATATGGTCAGACAGGAGCGTGATAAAGCTCAAACTATCATAGACTCGCTTTCAGACCCGGTTTTTATCATGGACATGGAATGTCGTTTTATTGAGGTAAATCGAGCGGCTTGTGAACACTTGGGCTACTCCCGGGAAGAACTGCTGCAATTGGGGCCCTCCGGAATTGACTCGCCGGATTCCGCAGCAAAAGTGCCTGAGCAAATCAAGATATTACGGGAGGAAGGTAGAGTCATATTTGAAACCTCACATGTGCACAAAGATGGAACAGTCATTCCGGTTGAACTGAACGCCCGGATTGTCAATATTGCAGATAAGCCTGTCGTCCTGAGCGTGGCACGCGACATGACCAAACGCAAAACGGCAGAAATAAAGTTGCGCACACTATCTACAGCGATTGAACAAAGTCCCGTCTCGGTTGTCATTACCGATTTGGACGCTAACATCGAATATGTTAATCCTCGTTTTACAGAAGTTACCGGCTACACTGCCGAAGAAGCGATTGGACAAAATCCCCGCATTCTTCAATCCGGCCTTACCCCCAAGGAAATTCATCTGGAATTATGGGGAAAGCTGGTTAACGGTCAAATCTGGCATGGAGAGATGATCAACAAGCGAAAAAACGGGGAAATATATTGGGAAGATGCACACATCGCCCCTGTGAAAGATGGCACCGGAGTCATTAAACGTTATGTCGCCACAAAGGTTGATATTTCTGAACGCAAGTTGATGGAGGAGAAGGTAAAGCATCTGGCGCAACACGATCCTCTTACCGACTTGCCGAATCGCTCACTTTTTTCGGATCGTTTGCAACAGGCTCTCTCCATTGCCAAGCGGGACAGGACACATCTGGCGCTAATGTATATTGATCTTGACAAGTTCAAACCGGTTAACGATGAATTTGGACATCAAATCGGTGATCTTCTTCTGAAGGAAGTAGCAAAACGAATGCTGGAATGTATCCGTGAATCTGACACGATTGCCCGTCTAGGCGGCGATGAGTTTGTAGTTTTACTACCGGTCATTGAAGCAGAACATGATGCTCTACTGGTAGCCGAGAAAATTCGTCATGTGCTTAATAAGCCGTTTGTGCTGCATGGCAAACAACTGAACATTTCCTCCAGTACAGGAATCGTGGTTTATCCAGAACATGGAACGAATGAAATGGAACTGACCAAAAATGCTGACGTAGCCATGTATCACGTCAAGGAAGGAGGGCGGAACGCCGTGATGCTCTTCAATGCGGGCATGTTGAAATAGCATATAATCTTTAAGCGTGACTCAATACTCCAGCGGGTCAACGTCCAGTGAACAGCGCAGTTTTTGTGTAGCCAACGCTTCCAGTGATATTTGCCACGCGCGCAGGAATTGTTGCAAACCCTTGCGGCTCGTACTTTGAATCAGCAGTTGCGCGCGAATATGATTGGCACGACGCGGCATGGCTGCAGGCACCACACCGAAAACATCCACCTTTCCAGAAATCTCCCCGGAATGAAGCAACGCAACGGCTGCCGTGCGTGCTTCATGCAAATACCGGAATACTTCGCTCTCCTGCTTGCCTTCGGCACGCAGCATGGCCTGATATACAAAGGGCGGGAAACCGGCGGACCGGCGTTCCTCCAGCAGAGTTTTTGCCCAGGCGTTGTAATCGTGTTCGCGCAATGAGCGAAACAAGGGGTGATCGGGAAAGAAGGTCTGGATCAGCACTTCGCCGGGTTTGTCGGCGCGCCCGGCGCGCCCCGCCACTTGCGCAAGCTGCGCGAACAGTTTTTCCGAAGCGCGGAAGTCGCTGCTGTATAACGCACTATCCGGGTTGAGTACACCGACCAAAGTAAGATTGGGAAAGTCGTGTCCCTTCGCCAGAATCTGCGTCCCCACCAGAATGTCCACCTCGTCATCATGTATCTGCCGGCGCATGGCATTCCACATTCCCTTGTTGCGTGTACTGTCGCGATCCACCCGCAGGATGCGTGCCTTGGGAAATCGTTCCTGCAAAGCGCTTTCAACGCGCTGTGTGCCGATGCCGACCGGTTGCAAATCGGCGTTGCCGCACCCCGGGCAGGCATGCGGTACGCGAACCTGATGGCCGCAGTGGTGGCAACGCAAGCGTTTGTCCGGCAAATGCAGGACAAGTTTGCCTGCGCAATTCGGGCAATCGGATACCCATCCGCAAGCGGTGCACATCAACACCGGGGCATAACCGCGCCGGTTGATGAATAACAGGCTTTGTTCTCCACGTTGCAAACGTATTTCCAGAGCAGTGAACAATTGCTCGCTGA
Organism: uncultured Nitrosomonadales bacterium; assembly: GCA_903873725.1. GTDB lineage: Bacteria > Pseudomonadota > Gammaproteobacteria > Burkholderiales > Gallionellaceae > CAIQPV01. The sequence goes on along the minus strand of CAIQPV010000532.1, from coordinate 4,390 downwards.
TCCCGTGCCGCATAAAAGTATTGCTGGTGTTGATGCAGCGCACCGCCGGCAAGTGTGCCGCAGCCAAGGCCCGCTCGGTGAGTTGCAGCAGGCGATAGCGTCCGCTCTGTGCGTTGTAATAACTTTCCAGTGAGGGCGTGGCCGATCCCAGCACAATCGGCACGCCCCGCTGGTTGGCCCGAAAAATAGCCACATCGCGGGCCGAATAACGCAGTCCGTCCTGTTGCTTGAACGAGGCATCGTGTTCCTCGTCGACAATCACCAGCGCCAATTGCGGCAAGGGCGTAAATACGGACAAGCGTGTGCCAAGCACGATGCGCGCACGGCCGGACTGCGCGCGTAGCCAGTTCTGCGTGCGTGCCCCGTTTGAAAGGCCGCTGTGCAGACTGACCAATTCGGCATCGGGGAAACGGCTACGGAAATAATTTTCCAATTGCGGCGTAAGATTGATCTCCGGCACCAGCAGCAAAACCTGCCCGCCCTGTTGCAACATGCGGTGCATCAAATGAACATAAATTTCCGTCTTCCCGCTGCCGGTGACGCCATGCAACAGGAAACACCCGTATCCACTCGACTGCGTTACGGCATCCACCGCCTGCTGCTGCGCTGCGGTTAATGTGTGCGCATTGTTGAACGTGAGTCTTCCCTTCCCCGGAGAAAGAACCGGGTCCGGGAGTGATGCAACGGAAACCTCCTGCACCCATCCCGCCCGCAACAATGCCTTGAGCGCAGTCGGCGCGCCCGGAGATAACGCACGCAATTGCGCGATGCCCATGTTTCCGGCATGCAAAGCGCTAAGAATACGTTGCTGTAAGACTTTCCGCTTGTGCAATAAACTCAAATCGAGCGCCCGCCCGCTGTCGCTGAGCGTGAATTGCAGCGCCTCTTTGAATGCAACCGGCTCACAGGAACGAAGCCGCACCGGTAAGGCGGACAACACGGTTGCCCCGAGCGGATGACGGTAATAATCGCTACAAAAGCGCAGCAAGGTAAGCAGTTCGGCGGACAGAGGCAGAATTTCGTCCAGCACCCGCACCACAGGCTTGATCCGTTCCGTCTCCAATTCGGAGTTGACCGCACATTCCATCACCACGCCAACCACCTGTTTGCGTCCGAAAGGCACGACTACCCGTTGCCCCGGTTCGACCGCAATATCCTCCTTCAACACGTAATCGAATAGTGTTGACAACGGCATATCCAGCGCGACGCGAATTATTAACATTTACTGACTTCTTCTCCGGCAAATTCTACAAAACTGCGCTAACCAGCTTGACTCATTTAGATATTTTTTATTATCCACACAAGCTGTGGATAATCTTGTGAATAACACTGCAACAACTCTGTTAAGTCCAAATTATATATACGGTTTTATTCACCCGCTCATTTTGTGTGCATTAAATTACTCTTTCTAAAACAAATAGTTAAAAACAATTGCAATGACCGCCCAAAAAACCAGTCGCGGCCCCCCGATTTAACAATGGGCTGTGAACAACCCGGCAATTGTCAAGCATTTTTTGGTAATTCTTCACGCAGATAGTACGAATGGGTGGCGGTTAAGCTGCCGGGTACACTGGCATCCCCTTTGCGGAGATTTCCGCCCTTACCAGTAAAAAAAACCGCAAGGGATACCTGCGGCTTTTATTCTTGCAATACTGGCCGGGTTTAATGATATTTGCGGCTCAACTCATGCACAGCTTCAACCAGCGCTGCCGCGTTGTCCGGGTTGGTAAACTGGGAAATACCATGTCCCAGGTTAAACACGTGGCCGCTACCGTAACCATAGCTGGCGAGGACTTTTTCCACTTCATTGCGGATGACTTGCGGTGTGGCAAACAACACGGTCGGGTCGATGTTGCCTTGCAGCGCTACTTTGTCGCCGACTTTCTGGCGTGCCACGCCAATGTCCATGGTCCAGTCCAGACCCACCGCATCGCAACCGATATTGGCAATGTTGTCGATCCACAGCCCGCCACCTTTGGTGAACACAATGTTCGGAATCCTGACGCCATCTTTTTCCTTGACCAAATCCGCAACGATTTTATGCATGTAGGGTAACGAGAATTCATGGTAAGCCGCGTGCGACAACGCACCGCCCCAGGAATCAAAAATCATCACGGCCTGAGCACCTGCCTCAATCTGCGCGTTCAAGTAAGCTGTCACAGCCTGTGCAGTGACATCCAGGATATGGTGCATCAGTTTGGGCTCTTTGTACATCAGGGTCTTCACCTTGGCGTAGTCGTCACTGCCACCGCCTTCAACCATGTAGCAGGATAGCGTCCAAGGGCTGCCGGAGAAGCCGATCAGCGGTACGCTTCCGTCCAGTGCCTTGCGGATTTGCGACACGGCATCGGTCACGTATTTCAGTTCGCTGCCAATGTCGGGTACGCGCAAGGCTTTGATTGCGGTTGCATCGCGCAAGGGGCGCTCAAACTTCGGGCCTTCGCCCTCTGCAAAATACAGGCCGAGACCCATCGCATCCGGCACAGTCAAAATATCGGAAAACAGAATCGCGGCATCCAGTGGAAAACGATCCAGCGGCTGCAAGGTTACTTCCGTTGCCATGTCGGGATTCTTGCACAGGTTGAGGAAACTGCCGGCACGTTTACGCGTGGCGCAATATTCCGGCAGATAGCGGCCGGCCTGGCGCATCATCCACAGCGGCGTGTATTCGGTCGGTTCGCGCAGGAGGGCGCGCAGGAAAGTATCATTTTTCAGCTTGAAATTCATTTTTCTTATTTGGTTAGCGGGGTAAAGCAGAGCAACCCATCAGATACTCGTCCACTGCGCGAGCCGCCTGGCGGCCTTCGCGGATCGCCCAAACCACCAGCGATTGGCCCCGGCGCATGTCGCCGGCGGCGAACACCTTGTCCACATTTGTTTTGTAACAGCCCATGCCATCGGTTGAAGCTTTGGCGTTGCCGCGTGCATCTTTCGCCACGCCGAACGCATCCAGCACTTGTTGCAGCGGGTTGGTAAAACCCATCGCCAGAAGCACCAAGTCAGCCTTGAGTACGAATTCGCTGCCCGGCACTTCCTGCATTTTGCCGTCCTTGAATTCGACCCGCACCGCTTTGAGTCCGGTGAGTTTGCCATTCTTGCCGATGAATTCCCTGGTGGCAATCGCCCAATCGCGCTGGCAGCCTTCCTCGTGCGAACTGGAAGTGCGTAACTTGAGCGGCCAGTTCGGCCACGTCAACGGTTTATTTTCCTGATCCGGCGCGCGCGGCATGACCTCGATTTGGGTAATCGAGGCGGCACCGTGGCGGTTGGAAGTCCCCACGCAGTCAGAGCCGGTATCGCCGCCGCCGATCACTACGACATGCTTGCCCTTGGCGTTAATCAAATTCTTGCCGTCACCTGCCACTTCCTTGTTCTGCGGGATAAGAAACTCCAGCGCATAGTGCACGCCGACCAGTTGGCGCCCCGGCACCGGCAGGTCGCGCGGTTGTTCCGCGCCGCCGGCCAGAATCACCGCATCGAATTTTTTCAGCAGTTCTTTCGGTTTGATAGTCTTGTTTGCATCATTGGCCACCCCCTTACCCGGAGCGGCATCGCCGATGAACACACTAGTCTTGAATTTGACTCCCTCGGCTTGCAACTGGGCCATACGCCAGTCAATCAGTCGCTTGTCGAGTTTGAAGTCGGGAATGCCATAGCGCAGCAAACCGCCGATTCGGCTATTTTTCTCGAACACGGTAACGCCGTGACCGGCGCGCGCCAATTGCTGCGCGGCCGCCAGACCGGCGGGGCCGGAGCCTACAATGGCAACCTTCTTGCCGGTCTTGTTCGCTGCCGGTTGCGGCACAACCCAGCCGTTTTCCCCGCCCTTGTCGATGATGGCGTGCTCAATGGACTTGATGCCTACCGCGTCGTTGTTGATGTTCAGCGTACATGCAGCTTCGCATGGCGCGGGGCAGATGCGCCCTGTCACTTCGGGAAAATTGTTGGTGGAGTGCAATACCTCCAGCGCCTCTTTCCAGTTGCCCCGATACACCAGATCATTCCAGTCGGGGATGATGTTGTTGACCGGACAACCGCTGGTACAAAATGGAATGCCGCAATCCATGCACCTCGCACCTTGTGTCCTTGCCTGGTCATCGGTCAAATGCAGCACAAACTCCCGATAATTTTTGATCCGCTTGGCAACCGGCAGATAACCTTCGCTCAGGCGCTCTAATTCCATAAATCCGGTAGGCTTGCCCATTTACGCAACCTCCTTTTGTGTGCCTTGTTGGGCTGCAATTTCCTGCAAGGCACGGCGATATTCTGTCGGCATTACCTTGATGAATTTCGGCAGATAACCCGCCCAGTTTTCAAGTATGGTTCTGGCGCGGATACTTCCGGTATGGCGCAAGTGGTTCTCGATAAATTCGCGCAGCACGTGTTCGTC
>CAIQPV010000531.1 GCA_903873725.1 uncultured Nitrosomonadales bacterium | reverse complement strand
AGGCATTGCACAAGACGCGCGGTTTTATTTCGTGCATAGTTACTATGTACAGCCTAAGGACAATGCGCTGGTGCAAGCCACGAGCTGTTACCCGCAGCCTTTTGTCTGTGCCGTGGCACGCGATAATTTATTCGCGGTGCAGTTTCACCCGGAAAAAAGTCAGAGTGCCGGTCTGACTTTGCTGCGAAATTTTGTGGGCTGGAACCCTGTCTGATTTTTGGGCCCGATTTTGGAATCGAATTTTTTACTTTATTAATTATCATTGACGTGCTGCCATGCTAATTATTCCTGCAATTGATTTGAAAGATGGAAATTGTGTTCGCCTGCGACAGGGTGTGATGGAAGGTGCCACGGTATTTTCCGAAGATCCCGCCGCAATGGCATTGCGCTGGCTCGATCAAGGCGCGCGCCGCCTGCATCTGGTTGACCTGAACGGCGCTTTTGCCGGGAAACCAAAGAACGAAGCAGCCGTGCGCAGCATCGTGGATGCGGTGGGACTGGATGTACCGATCCAGCTTGGCGGCGGTATCCGCGACATGGAAACCATTGAACGCTATCTCGACATCGGCGTGACTTACATCATTATCGGCACGGCTGCGGTCAAGGTTCCGGGTTTTCTGCACGAAGCTTGCGATGCTTTTCCGGGGCACATCATGGTAGGGCTGGATGCCAAGGCAGGCAAAGTCGCGGTGGATGGCTGGTCCAAACTGACCGGGCATGATGTGCTCGACCTGGCCAAGCGTTTTGAAGGTTATGGCGTGGAAGCGATCATCTATACCGATATCGGACGCGACGGCATGATGTCCGGTGTAAATATTCCTGCCACAGTAGAGTTGGCGCGCGACTTGACCGTACCGGTCATTGCCAGTGGCGGCATCACCAATCTCGACGATGTGCGTGCGCTGTGCGCTGTGCAGGGCGAGGGCATCACCGGCGCGATCACCGGACGCGCCATCTATGAAGGCACACTGGAGTTTGCACCGGCTCAGGTGTTGGCAGACCAACTCACCGAGGGAATGGGTATAAAGATTTAAGCGCGGGTTTGACACTTTCCGCTTAACCTTTTCCCTTTACAGCATGTTAGCCAAACGCATCATCCCCTGTCTTGACGTTACCGCGGGCCGCGTGGTCAAGGGCGTCAGTTTCGTCGAATTACGCGATGCCGGCGACCCTGTGGAAATCGCGCGCCGCTATGACGAACAGGGCGCGGACGAACTGACTTTTCTCGACATTACCGCCAGTTCCGATGACCGGGGTATCCTGTTCCGCATCATTGAACAGGTCGCGGAGCAGGTATTTATTCCTCTCACCGTCGGCGGCGGCGTGCGCGAAGTACAGGACGTGCGCAACCTTCTCAACGCGGGTGCCGACAAGGTGAGCATCAACACTTCAGCCGTGCTCAATCCTCAACTGGTTGCCGATGCGGCGTCACGCTACGGTTCTCAGTGCATTGTGGTAGCGATAGACGCCAAGCAGGTGGAGCCGGGACGTTGGGAAGTATTTACCCACGGCGGACGCAAAGCGACCGGCCTGGATGCCGTAGACTGGGCGAAAAAAATGCAAAGTTTGGGCGCCGGAGAAATCCTGCTGACCAGCATGGATCGCGACGGACAAAAAACCGGTTTTGACTTGGCGCTGACACGCGCGGTGACAGATGCGCTGGAAATCCCGGTGATCGCCAGCGGCGGCGTGGGCGACCTGCAACACCTGGTTGACGGAGTCAAGCTCGGCGGCGCCGACGCAGTGCTGGCAGCCAGCATTTTTCACTACGGCGAATACACCGTACAGCAGGCCAAACTTTTTATGGCGCAGCAGGGAATCGAGGTGCGGTCATGACACGGTGCGCGAAAGCGTCGGGTGCGGGAATGACCGCATGGCACCTCCTACCGCAACCGGCTGGCTGCGCCAGTAACGTGTCGGAGGTGCGTTTGTGAGCGAAAACTGGCTGAACAAAGTCAACTGGGCGGCAGACGGATTGGTGCCCGCCATCGCGCAAGATGCAACCTCCGGCCGTGTCCTGATGGTGGCATGGATGAACCGTGAAGCGCTGAAGCGTACCGCCGAATCCGGCGAAGCGGTATACTGGTCACGTTCGCGCAAGAAACTGTGGCACAAGGGGGAAGAATCCGGGCATTTCCAGAAAGTGACTGAAATTCGCCTCGACTGCGACAACGATGTGGTGCTGTTGCAAGTGGAACAACGCGGCGGCATCGCCTGCCACACCGGACGCGAGAGTTGCTTTTTCAGCAAGCTGGAAAACGGCCAGTGGATCGAAACCGATGCGGTGCTGAAGAACCCGGAAGAAATTTACAAACATGAGCAATGACATCCTGCAACGGTTGACGGAAACGCTACTAGCGCGTAAACATGCCTCGCCGGACACTTCATATGTCGCCAGGTTGTTTGGCAAGGGCGAAGACGCGATCCTGAAAAAAGTCGGCGAAGAAGCGACAGAGGTTATTCTGGCAAGCAAGGGCGGCGACAAAACACAACTGGTGTATGAGACCGCCGACCTGTGGTTTCATTGCTTGGTGCTGCTTGCGCAACATGGCTTGAGCGCCGACGATGTACTGAACGAGCTGGCGCGACGCGAGGGTTTGTCGGGTATCACCGAGAAAAACAGCAGGACAAAGGATTGAACATGAATGACTGTATATTTTGTAAAATCGCACGCGGCGAAATCCCGGGCAAAAAAGTGTATGAAGACGAAGAACTATTTGCCTTCCACGACATCAATCCGGTAGCCCCGGTGCATTTCATGCTGATTCCCAAGCTGCATGTGGCATCGCTGATGGAAGTTGACAATAGCCACGCCGCGCTGCTTGGTAAAATGTTGGTACTGGCCCCCAAACTGGCAAAGGAACAAGGGCTGAACAACGGCTTCCGCACAGTCATCAACACCGGCAAGGGCGGAGGACAGGAAGTATTTCATTTGCATATTCATATCATCGGCGGGGGCAACATTCCTCCCATGGTGCGGCGCGATTAATTTTCAGGAGAAACAAAATGGGCTCATTCAGCATCTGGCATTGGTTGATTGTTCTGTTGGTCGTCGCAATGATTTTCGGCACCAAGAAACTGCGCAATATCGGCAGTGATCTTGGCGGCGCGGTGAAGGGCTTCAAAGAAGGCATGAAGAGCGAAGAAGATACCCCCAAAGACGCACCCAAACAAGTGCAACAGGTCGGACAGACCATCGAGGGTGAAGTGAAAAACAAAACCCACACCAACGCCTAACTCTTCCACCCTTCCATGTTCGGGGTCGATTTCTCAGAGTTGATGGTGATCATGGTGGTGGCACTCATCGTTGTCGGCCCGGAGCGCCTGCCCAAAGTTGCGCGCACACTCGGCTTTCTGTGGGGACGTGCACAGCGCTATGTCAACGGCGTGAAGGCTGACATAGCACGCGACATGGCGATAGAAGAATATCGCCAGTTGACGCAAAAAATCCAGCAGGAAGCACTTAGCGCCGAACAGGCAGTGAAAGAAGTCACGAGTACCATAAACCAGCAAGTCCAGCAACTCAACGACACCGTAGAACGACCCGTGCAAACTATCGTGCAGGCGGCTTCGAACCTTTCACAACCTGATCCTGCCGTTCTCCAGCCAAGCCCGATGGAATTGCAGACACCAGCCGCACAGCAGAAACTTCCCCTCGATTGATGGACCGAGATATTTTTTTATCCCGCCATTCCCGCGCAGGCGGGAATCCAGCAAGGGTAAACATTCCGCGTAGCGGACAAAACAGCGTTGCTGTCCCGCTATACGGGAGTCTTTTTAATCATCTGGATTCCCGCCTGCGCGGGAATGACGGATTCTCGGTCTAATGGATTTCCCTGAATGAACACCAGCGAAAGCTTTATCGCCCACCTTATTGAACTGCGCACCCGCCTGCTGCATGCTATCGTGGCGTTGCTTTTGGTATTCATTTGCCTGTTCCCGTGGGCGTCCAAGCTGTATGCAATACTCGCGCAACCCTTGCTCGCCAAGCTTCCCAAGGGCGGCCAAATGATTGCCACCGAAGTAACGACGCCGTTCTTCGTGCCGCTCAAGGTGGCGCTGATGACTTCGTTAATGATTGCGCTGCCCTACATTCTGTATCAACTCTGGCGCTTCGTCGCTCCCGGGTTGTACGCGCATGAAAGGCGTTTGGTACTGCCGCTGATTGCAGCCAGCACCGTGCTGTTTTACTGTGGCATGGCATTCGCCTATTTCGCGGTGTTTCCGATTGTGTTCGGTTTCATCACCGCCAGTGCGCCGCAGGGTGTGGCGGTAATGACCGACATCGACAAATACCTGAGTTTCGTGCTGACCATGTTTGTTGCCTTTGGCGTAACCTTTCAGGTACCTGTGGCAGTAGTGGTACTGGTTCGCATGGGTATAGTGACCACTGCCAAACTCCGGGAAATTCGCCCTTACGTGATAGTCGGCGCATTTGTCGTGGGCGCCATTTTTACCCCGCCGGATGTGGTGTCACAGTTCATGCTCGCGATGCCGTTGTGTCTGCTGTATGAGGCGGGAATTGTAGTTGCGGGGTGGACGGTAAAAGATCGTAATGCAATTTGAATCAGCCAGAATCCCTCATATTGTCTTTGTCATCTTTATTAGAATCAGACGTGTGCAGTGGCCCATTTTGCCTGGTCTATACCCCACGTTTCGAAGGCCTCATGAGATTTTATCTTGTCATTTGAGATGGAAAGATCCACCATCTCCGGTGGAATATAGCATTTCTTTCTGCAATCATAAATTAACTGCACGATGGGCTGCAGTAACTTGTCGGGAACCACTTCCCGCACGATTCCCAATGTTCCGCTTTCCATGCGCACAAGCGATCCCGCCGGATAAATGCCGATCCCTTTGATAAACCCCTGCACCAACTTGTTGTCGAAGTGTGTGCCGCTTGACTCGAACAACTTTCTTAAAGCCTCGGTTGGTGCTATTCCTTTGTGATAAACACGAAGCGAAGTAATTGCGTCATAGGCATCCACTATAGCAATCATCTGGCCGTGAAGGCTGATTTCATCGCCTTTCAGCCTGTAAGGGTAACCCGTTCCATCGTAACGTTCATGGTGCTGTACGGCAGCATTGAAGGTAGTCTCGCTCACACCCTTTACGTCATTTAACAACTTGGCTGTGTGCAACACATGGCTTTTCATGACATGAAATTCTTCGCCGCTCAGCCTCCCTTGTTTGTTCAATATACGCCCCGGCACCAGCGCTTTGCCTACGTCATGGAGCAACCCGCCCAAAGAAATATCCTTGATTTCATCGCGTGGCAATTCCAGAACCCGTCCAAACGCAACTGCCAGGGCTGCTACGGAAACCGAGTGTTGAAAGGTATATTGATCACTGATCTTCAATTGGGCCAGCGGCAGCAAAGCAGAGGGGAAGCGGAACATTGAATCAACAATGTCATCAACCATGTGTTCGCATCGTTCTAATGCGATCTGTTTTCCGATTCGGACGCCTTTCATTATGT
>CAIQPV010000530.1 GCA_903873725.1 uncultured Nitrosomonadales bacterium | reverse complement strand
TTGAGAAACTGTGTGCTGCTTCCTTGCTACGTATGCCCAAGCCTTTTATTGGATGAACTGTGTTGCAATGGGCTTGGAATATTTCATTCAGCGCGACTACGCCTGCCACCGATTTTCCCTTGTCATCAACTATTCCACCGATGTGTAAATCGAAAAAGTATCCATCTTTCAAATTCAAGTCCACCGGCTGTGGACTGCTACGACTTATTTCTACTGAAACTTTGGTCGGCTTATCTTTATCTGTTTCGTCCTCTTCAAATCCATGCCTCACCCTGTACCTACTCATAAGGGCAATTCGGAATCTTAGGGGTATGAGCGTGTTGTTGTCGCGCTGCTTTTCTGATTCGTACACCACCCAGATGCAAGAAATACTGTCCTCCTTACCATCCAGCGACCTAGCAGGCTTGAATCTAATATCATCAGGGTATTTCCGTTGAATTGAAAAACCAACTTGCGTGTCTTTAAGGATTACATCATCAGAATACCCAGCGCTTGCGATATCGCCAAAAAGATTAAGTAGTTCATTGCCGGTTTGTGGATAACCCAATTTATTACCTCAAGCGTCTTTCTTCACCTTCTTTGACTGGCCTACGCACTGCACCCGAGAATTGCATTTGAGCTGTCTTTTTAGATGCCAATTTAAAAACCATTAAGCTGCACTCACAAGCCCTTCCGTGCGGCGTCCTTACCGCCTAGCACTGTTGCCTTGGTCATCGCCGTAGCGCTCTTGCCATAGTACATCTCAATATTCTGCACACTGGTGCCCATATTCCGCGCGATGTCATAGATTGGGACATTGCGTGTCAGCATACGCACGGCGTAGAAATGTCGCAGGCTGTACAGGGTGTAGGTCTCCCCATACCTGTTTTCTGAAATTCCAATTTCTTTTAAGAACGCTTGGAACTGGTCGATCAAGGTGATGATCTTGTTTCCGTCGATCATCCTAAAAAACCAATCTTCTTTATTGTTTTCCTTGCGTTTCTTCTTGGCATCGACTTGAAGATGCTTCATATTTTTATTCCGTTGCAGTACAACCTTGATGTATGGCACAGCGGTAGCACGAGGAATAACTACACGGGAACCAGTCTTACCCTTAACGTGGAATTGGTAGTTTTTACGTCCCATCTCGTCTTTGAACTCAACGACATCACTGACGTGAAGGTTGTTAGCCTCTCCTACCCTCATCCCACTCTTTGCAAGTATGTGGATGTAGTCACGAAGCATTTCCCTGTTCCAGCGGCGTTCAGCTTGGACTGCTGGTATGGACCTGTTCCACTCTCTGAGAGAGCGATAGATTGTTGCCATTTCAGCGTCAACAACTTAGCAGAGCAAGAGGAGTTGACCAAGCGGTATGCAGACCTGTGCAGCCACTACGGGCTGCGTGCAACACGCTGCAACCCCGGCCAATCCAACGAGAACGGCTCCATCGAATCACGCAACAACTCACTGAAGACTGCCCTGGAGCAGGCATTGTGTCTGCGCGGCAGTCGCAGCTTTGATACACGCCCCGATTACGAAACGTTTGTCGACACCATCGTGCAGCGCATGAATACGCGCGCGGCCAAGTTTCTGGTCACTGAACGCGCCATGCTAAAGCCCTTGCCGGTGCGGCGCACCGCCGAGTTTGAGGAGATTCCTGCACGGGTCAGCAAATACGCCGTCTTCACCCTCAAGGGGGTGCTGTACAGCGTACCGAGCCAGCTCATCGGCCACAGGTTGATGGTGCGCCAGTATGCGCAGCATGTTGAATGTTGGCTCGGTGGCCAATGCGTACTGAGTCTGCCAAGGGCAAGACCCGCACAGGGGCAGCGCGTGGGACGCGCCATCGACTACCGGCATTTGGTGGGCGCTTTGAAACGCAAGCCCGGTGCATTCGCCCGTTGGGTGTTGCGCGATGCGGCCTTCCCCCGCGCGGTATACCGTCAAACATGGGAGCGACTGAGCTCCCAAAGGCCTGAACGCGAAGCCTGTAAAACCATGGTGGGTCTGTTGGTCCTGGCGGCTGACGGGTTTGAGGCCCAACTGGCCCAGGAGCTGGAGCAGTTGATGGAGTTGGGCCAATTGCCAGACCTCAACGCCTTGACTCAGTTGCTGGCACCGCCCAAGGGAGATGTGCCGCAGGTAGTGGTGACACTGCCAACGCTGGCTTCTTATGACGAGCTGTTTGAGGTGGCACTATGAGCGCGGCGTCAATTACAAACACCGCAACGACAACTACCGTCACCGCCACTTCGGCCCGACTGGGGATGATTCTCACGGACTTGCGCCTGCCCACCATCAAACGGTTGGCCGGTGACCTGTGCGCGCAGTCTGACCTTGAGGGCTGGCCCGCACACCGGTTGTTGGAGGCTTTGCTAGAGCATGAAATCAATGAGCGCGAGGCCCGGCGGATTGA
>CAIQPV010000529.1 GCA_903873725.1 uncultured Nitrosomonadales bacterium | reverse complement strand
GTGCCGCCAGGCACGCAGGGTGTCGACACTGACACCCAAATCACGAGCAACGTCGCGATAGGGTTTCCCGCTGGTCTGGGCCAGTTCCACCGCCTGTTGGCGAAAGGTGGCATCATAGGGCTTGTGTGTTCGTGGCATAGAGGCGTTTGTCAAAACCTTGAAGCGTTCTGGTTATGGTTGTTTTTGCTTTCAAGGTAATTCCTCGCGCCATTCTTTATTCTGGCAGATTCAGCGGGAACATCGTTTTAAGATGCTGTCTCTCTGTTTAAAAAAAGCCAACAAACCTCTGGCAGTATTTACGGCCAACGATGATCAAGCTGTTGAGGTTGTTGAATGCTGCAAAACGATCAAGTTGGAGGTTCCGGATGACATCGCCATCGTGGGGGTTGGAAATTCCTTACTGGCACCTGATGCAATGCAGGTTCCAATTTCAAGCGTGGACACCAATTTGGAGGCCGTGGGCTATCATGGAGCCAAGTTGCTCGATGACATGATGCGCGGAATTAAACCGGCTTTTTCTCAATTACAAGTGCCAGTAGCCGGAATGGTTGTTCGCAGGAGCAGTGATGCGTTGGCGGTAACTCATAAAGACGTTTCCAACTGTTTGTCTTTGATTAAACAACGATTACCTGGATCAATTAAGGTGGGTGATTTCATGGATGTTGTCGATTGTTCTTCACGTGCTTTGCACAATGCCTTTAAAAAGCACATGGGGAGCACACCAGGACGGGTCATTCAAACCGCTCGAATCGAACACGCCAAGCGGCTGCTGGCAGAACCGGGAAACCATAAACTTGAAACTGTTGCCACCGCCTGCGGCTATCGGAGTGCCAACAGTTTGTATGTCACATTTTCACGAACGCTAGGTGTGACTCCTGATTCATATCGGAAAGATATATTATTTAGGAAAAATGAAAATCGATTATACAACGCGTAATGTTTGTTAGACATCTGCGTGGAACGTTCTGAAGACAACACCATCCGAATAAACTCGTCCGTCTGACCCCGCACCGTAAGCGTCACGCGTAGCACCACTATTCAAGCCGTTCGTAGATGTCATAGCGTAGTGCTATGACAAATATGATTGAGGCCGGTGAACCCGTATTGAAAACCGACAAGTTGGGGCGCGTGAAGACCCCTGCGGTGCGGCGGGAGAGATTGCTGGATGAATTTGAGCGGAGCGGATTGGGCGGACAGGAGTTCGCGTCGTTGTCCGGGATCAAATATCAGACCTTTGCGACTTGGGTGCAGCAGCGGCGGCGCAAGCGCGGGGCAACCCACGCTCCGGCGAAGTCTGCGGAGGCTGCTCGGTGGCTGGAGGCGGTGGTGGAACAGGCAAAACATCCCGGCAATCAAAACTTGGCGGTCATGGTGTTGCATCTGCCTGGTGGGGCGCGGGTGGAAGTGATGGATGAAAAGCAGGCCGTGCTGGCGGCGGTGCTGGTCAGGGCCCTGGCCAGGGCATGTTAAGTTTTTCCGGCAGCCTGAAAGTGCTGGTGGCGCTGGAGCCCTGCGACATGCGCAAAGGCTTCAACGGTCTGCACGCGCTGGTGACGGAGCGGTTGGGGGCAGACCCGCGACAGGGAACCTTGTTCGTGTTCAGCAACCGGCGGCATACACGAATAAAGATACTGTGCTGGGACGGGACAGGCTTGTGGGTGTTGACCAAACGGCTGGAGCGAGGAACCTTTTCGTGGCCGAAGAACGTGGAGCCGGGAACAAACCAGATGAAGCTGACCCCGCAAGCGCTGGCGATGCTGACCGATGGCGTGGATTTGCGCGGGGCGAAACTGCGTCCGTGGTATGAGCGTGAAGGTTGAAAATATCCGTGAAAAAATAATTTCAAAAAGTTTGAACAACTGGTGCGCGGCAGCGTCAGAGTTCGCGACGATGAACTCCACGCCTCTTGCCGCTGAACTTGCCACGCTGCGCGAACTCGTCGGCACGCTGCAACAAGCGTTGGAAATCTCCCGTCAGGAAAACACCTTGCTGCGGCAGAAGATTGATTTGCTGGTGCGCCGGGTGTTTGGTGCGAGCAGCGAGAAGCTGGATCGCGCGCAACTGGAGCTGCTCCTGCAACTGCCGGCTCTGGTGGACACCACCGCTCCAGTTGCTGTGGTGGAAGCATCCAAAGTCACTGTCAGCCGATCACGGAAAGACCGCTCACCGCGTTTGCCGGATAACTTGCCGGTAGTGGAAGAAGTGATTGAACCCGAACCAGTGAAGGTCGCGCCCGAAAAATGGCGGTGCATTGGGCAGGAAGTTAGTGAGCAGTTGGATTACGAACCGGCGCGCTTTCTGCGCCGCCGGATCATCCGCAAGAAATATGTTCACCGCGTGGAATTGGACCTTGTGCCGGTGATCGCACCATTGCCTGAATGCTTGCAGGAGCGCGGCGTGGCCGCGCCGGGATTGCTGGCCCAAGTGCTGGTCAGCAAATACTGCGACCATCTGCCACTCTATCGGCAGGAACAGATTTTTCTTCGCCGACATCAAGTGCATCTGCCACGTCAGACCTTGGCGAGATGGGTGGCACTGGCCGCCGACTGGCTAAAACCGATTTACGAACAGATCCGCACCGGGGTGATGGCCGGCGGCTATGTGCAATTGGATGAAACCCCGGTCAATTATTTGGAGCCCGGTCATGGCCGAGCCAGGCAGGGCTATCTCTGGACGGGCAGCCGTCCGAAAGGCGATGTGTTTTTCCGCTGGGAAACCAGCCGTGCGACCGCGTGCCTGGATAACATTGTCCCTGCGAACTTCACCGGCACCTTGCAATGCGACGGCTACGCCGCGTATCGCGCGTTTGCCAACCGCCGTGGCCAGACGATTGAACTGGCCGGTTGTTGGGCGCATGTGCGCCGGAAGTTTTACGAGGCCATCGAGTCCTCGCCGAAAACCGCGAGCTGGCTCGTCTGGCAAATCCAACAACTTTATCAGGTCGAAGCTGGGTTGCGTGAACACCGGGCCGGACCACGGTTACGCAACACAGTGCGTGCCCACCAAAGCCGGCCCATCGTGGAACGGTTGCAACGCGTGCTGGTGAAACTCAAAGCCAGCGGCCGACACCTGCCACAAAGCCCGTTGGCCGGAGCGATTGATTATACGTTGGCCCTGTGGAGCACGCTGACCGTTTATCTGGCTGACGGCCGGGTGGAGATCGACAACAACCTGGTCGAAAATGCCATTCGCCCCACCGCCATCGGCAAGAAGAACTGGCTCTTCGTGGGCGATGCTGAGGCCGGTGAACGCAGCGCCATCATTTACACCATCATCGAAAGCTGCCGTCGTCGTGGCCTCGATCCCTACGCCTACCTGAAGGATGTCCTCACGCGTCTGCCCCACATGACCAATCGCCAAATCCCCGAAGTCACACCGCAAGCCCGGGCAAAAGCCGAACGGACATTGCAGACGCAAACTGTATCATAACCGTCGTAGCATTATGCTACGACATCTACGAAGCCGGTGCAGTTACTCTGTCAAGAAGGTCTCTGGCGTGACGCTTACGGTTCACGGAGTCTTGCCCAGATTTCAGGCGTAAGTGCCGAAGACTGCGTGGGGAAGGTGTAGTATGAAAAACCAGAACCAAGCTTGTAAATAATGAGCGGCTTGCACTCCCCGCGAACCTATCGTATGCATGCAAACTCCAGCTTCCGAGCAAATGCGAAACCGATGTGAAACCCAAAAATTTATTTCCGGAAACCTCGTGACCGTTTTCGAGGAGCCTATCCTGCAATTTGAACGTTCATTATTTTATAGACAATTTTAACTAGAAATTAGGATGCATTCGTCAATGTCATAATTCACGGAGTTTTCAATGTAAAATCATCAAACAACGCCGGGTGAAAACCGCTTGTTATGCCAACCAACCCGCACTGATAAGTCGAATCAATCAATTCAGCCAAAACCCTACCGTTTATTGATGCGGTGATTCG
>CAIQPV010000528.1 GCA_903873725.1 uncultured Nitrosomonadales bacterium | reverse complement strand
TGAATACAATTATGGGGTGCTTCCCAATCTTCAGTTGAGCATAACAGTCCCCTATGTTTTCAGTAATCCGGCAGGACAGGGAAATCAGCAAGGGTTGGGCGATCTGACGCTTGGCGCAAAATACCGTTTCATACAGGAAACGGATTCTCTCCCGATGATGGCTGTTTATCCCACAGTAATCACGGCTAATGGAAATGCCAATAAGGGTCTTGGAAATGGTGCCACACAGATATTCATACCAGTCTGGATTCAAAAATCATGGGGTGATTGGCAAAGCTATGGAGGGGGAGGCTACTGGATCAACAAAGCTCCCACCGCGCATAATAGTTGGTATTTTGGGTGGGAATTGCAAAAAAACATTTCTGAACGCTTAACCATTGGTGGCGAAATCTTCCACGAAACAACCCAATTCCCAACTGATGCTGCTAACATGGGTTTCAACCTTGGTGGAGTTTATAGTCTCGATCTGCATGATCGTGTGCTTTTTTCCGCTGGACGTGTGTTTACAGACTATACTGCGCAACATAAATATTCCAGTTATATTGCTTACGGTTTGACTTGGTAATACAACATTAAAATTGTTCAAATCAAATCGTTAATTGAGGATTCGGGTTATGGTTTTACAAATTGATGATGCTAAAAGTTCCTATTCAACCTTGATGTTAGCCCTTCGAGTAGGAGTTACTCTCGCCTTTTTTTTCTGGTTTTACATTATTTGGAATAGCACATCGGAATTAGATCAAAAGTTGAGCGTTATTACGTCTCAATACTCTGCAATCGATGACCTTCAGATTGACTTCAAGAACGAGATTCAGGAATGGAAAGACGTGCTGTTACGTAGCAACAGCAAAGAGACCCTGGAGAATAACTGGCGCAAATATGAAACACAGTACCTAAAGGTTGTGAGTGAGGCACAAGATACTAAACTCAAAAGTGATATAAGTGCGGTCAAAGATAAATTGCAATCTTTTGTGGATGCTCACAAGGTTAACCATGAAAAATACAAGGAAGGAGTGGAACTCTTTATAAGGTCTGGCTACAACCCACGCCAAGCTGACTCTGCTGTCAATGGGATTGACCGTGCTTTGTTCGATACTCTGGAAGCCGCAGATTCAGTTATGCAAGCCGAGAAAAAAAGAATCAACGAGGATCTGACTGCCAAGTCACGGAAACAAGTTGAACAAAGTATCCTTTCACTGGTTTTCTTGGTTTTATTTGCTGTGTGGATGCCAAGAAAATGATTTATCAAGATCACGTTTAACTTGGTTCCAGAGAAGTTAAAATAAATTGTCGAACATGAAAATACAATGATTACTCATCTCGGGCGCTATGAAATCATTTCAGAGCTAGGGCGGGGTGCCATGGGGATCGTCTACAAAGCCCGCGACCCACTTATTGAACGCATTGTCGCAATCAAGGCTATTAATCTTCAAAATCTGACACAGAGCGAGAAAGCGGATTACGAGGCCCGCTTTTATCAAGAGGCCAAGGTTGTAGGACGTTTGAATCACCCCAACATAGTTACAATCCACGACTTGGGCGAAAGTGGCGATGTGGCTTACATTGCCATGGAGCTTATGGAGGGGAGTGAGTTACAGAATTTTATAGCTGACAACCCAAACCTGTCCATTGATGACAAGCTGGATATTGCTATTCAAGTGGCAACCGGGATGGCCTATGCGCATCAGCACGGGATCGTACATCGCGATATCAAACCTTCAAACATAATGGTGTTAAATGGCAACCATGTCAAAGTTGCTGATTTTGGTATTGCAAAAATGACCTCTTCGTTGCTGCATACACAAACTGGCGTAATCGTCGGATCTCCTTTGTACATGTCCCCCGAGCAAGTATTGAATCTTCCAACTGATTCTCGTTCGGATATATTTGCACTTGGTATAGTACTGTATCAAATGCTTACCGGGCGACTGCCATTTTATGGCGACAATGCCAATTCCGTCATGTATCAGATTGTGAATGAAGTCCAACAAACCCCCAGTTTACTGAACCCTGATATACCTGCCTCACTTGATATCATTGTTGCAAATTGCCTTGCAAAAAAACCAGATGACCGTTATCAGAATGCTCATGAAATGGTAAATGATCTGCTTTCATGCCGAAAAATATTGCCAAATTCGAAATTAGATATTAACGGTAATAGGCGTTACTTTGGAAGTAATAATTTTATTTATGACAATAGCATTGCCAACTGGATTCACATCAATAAAATAAGTAACTGGAAATTGATTTGTATTCTCATGCTTGCCGGATTTATGTTTACTACTCTCTATGAAATGATAGAGCAGCTATATTTCGATAAGTAGTAAAAAGTACCGGTTCAAGTCACAATCTCACCAGGAAGTAGTGCACATCGAACGCTATGCCTTATATCCGATCCTGAATCCGCCCCATTGTTTTCCATCCACAAAGATTGGAGTTGATACGTCATGCATTACCTCGCCTGTATCGCGGCGGTAGGTCTGGAGTAAGAAAGGAAGGTTGTGATTACCGCAACGCTTGCCAACGGGGTCACTGAATATTCGCTTGCTGCGAGAGTACAGCATGTCCTTTTTGATATCACCGGTTGGAGGTGCAGAGAATTTCTTGTTGTGGGTAGGAAAGTAGCCGTTTCTATCTACCGCCCCTGCATAAACAAATTCCGGATGCTGATTTAGAATGGTTTCCTGAACAACGGGAAACAGTTCATCTGTCAGCTTGTCGAAACGTGTGTGATACTTTGGCGGTTCCACATTAGCTATTCGTTCGTAGTTTTCATCGAAAAGGTCTCCCGCGCTGATGCGCTTCGAGGCAATTGCATTTTCAAGGATCTTTTCTATTTCATGTGCCGCTTGCTGAGCAATGGCAGGCGTTTTGCCATGTATTTCGAGTCCTTTGATACCGGATTCACCCAGCTTAAAAACAGTTTCGATCTCTTTCAGATTCACGGCCAAATTGCCAAGGTGGGTTGCCTGTTCCAGCACTTTGTTCACGACGCTGGCATTGGATTCCGCCAACTCCAGAATGTTCAACATTTTCTTCCCTACCAGTTCACTGGCAACAGTT
The DNA here is from genome assembly GCA_903873725.1 of uncultured Nitrosomonadales bacterium. Classification (GTDB taxonomy): domain Bacteria; phylum Pseudomonadota; class Gammaproteobacteria; order Burkholderiales; family Gallionellaceae; genus CAIQPV01. Next base: position 11,348 of record CAIQPV010000528.1, on the reverse strand, counting down.
TGTTCCGAAATGGAACTGGCAATCGAGGCTGACTTGTCAAGCACCTTTTGTGAACTATAATTGATATGAGTCAGTGCTTCGGTTGCTTTATGTGCCAACTCCGCGCCTTCATGGGCAAGAGCGGTTCCGGATTGTACCTTTGAGATCGCCGTAGCCGTATCTTCCTGTATGCTTGAGATCATCGAAGAAATTTCCTTGGTAGCCAGCGAAGTGCGTTCGGCTAACTTGCGTACTTCATCTGCGACTACCGCAAATCCACGTCCGGATTCTCCGGCCCGTGCTGCTTCGATGGCGGCATTGAGAGCAAGCAGATTGGTCTGGTCGGCGATATTGCTGATGGAGCTTGCGATGCCATTTATGAGTTGTGTGCGTTCGCCAAGAAGGTTGATTGAGGTGGCAGTATCTTCGAACGCCTGTGCAATACGTTCGATTTCGTTGGCGGCGAGCTCTGCCTTTTTCGCGCCTTCGCTGGAAAGCTCGCGAGATTCACCTGCATTGTCGGCTGCGATTTGCGCATTCTCTGCAATACTATGAATGTTGGCTATCATTTCCTCGATGGCCTGACTTGCAGCCTCGGCGGCATTTTGCTGGGTATTTGATCCTGTAGTAACTTGACGGGCCATTCCCTCCAACGATTGGGCAGACGTGGCAACCTGGATAGAATTAAAGATCACCTTTCCTATGATGCTTTGAAAGTTATCAAGCAGTTCATTAAGTGTTCTGGCTGTATTCCCAACCGTTTCATTCGTGGTTGCCCGTAACGCCAGATTCCCTTCCATTTTGACTTTCTGAATGGTGGAACATAATTGGTCAAGAGGTGCGTAGAGGCTTGTCTTGATGAGAATATTAACGATGATCAATGAAAATAGTGCGGCGCAAATACAGGCTCCCCAGCTAACTATGGACTCACCGAATTTCATCGTAAGGATGGCAATCGCCAGTTGGGATGACAATATTGCTACCAGCAATTTTATCTTGAAGGTCATTGTTGCTCCCCGGCTTTATATATGGAAACCTTTATGGCACACCATGCTATCGGCTGAAATGCCGCAGACTTTACGGTTTTTTCATTGCCCTCTATGTTTGCAAGTTGCTGACTACCCGGTTGCGGCCGGAAGTTTTGGCCTGGTACAGCGCAGTGTCAGCCCTTCCGATGAGATTCTCTTCCGATTTATCTTCCGGCGGTTGCTCTGCTATACCTATACTTACCGTGAAGTGTAATTCCTTCCCGCTCAAGCTTATGACAGAAGCACCTTCTACTGCTGACCGGACACGCTCTGCCACCACCAGAGCTTGCTGTATATCCGTCTCGGGGAGGAGAATGGCGAACTCTTCCCCTCCCAACCTGGCCACTGTATCTATTTCGCGGGATGCCTTGCGGCAGATACTCGCAAGCATGCAAATCACTAAGTCCCCTGTAGGATGTCCATAGGTATCATTGATTTTCTTGAAATGGTCGATGTCCAGCATCAGCAGCGAAACACGGCGGCCCAAACGGTGGTTCCGGATTATTTCGCGCTGGAGCAAAGGCATGAAGTGTCGCCGGTTGCTCACGCCTGTCATGGGATCAGTGTTCGATGCGAGTTCGAGCGCGGATTCCGACTCATGCCTGCGCAGGTAGTTGAGCGCGAAAGCAAACTGAACCAGCATCGTCATGACTGCGGCTGGCCAAATCAGCACCGCATAGTGGCTTTGCTGAAAGTTATGGGCGAAATCAACGGCAGCAAGCAGATGCGGGGTGGCGGCGGCAATGAAGGTATAGCTGAGATTCAGACGCAATGAGAACCCCTGAAATAGCACCAGGGGCATGAACATGAAAAACATGAATTCGCCGATCCCATAAGTCATCCCGGTATTGAGGCGGTTCAGGATTTCCACAAAGATGACTTCCGCCAATAAGGTTGAGCCCATGGATATAAAGGCCAGTAAGCGGCGATTCCTGACATGCTTAAAGGCAAAGGAAATGGCGAAAAATACAAGGAAAAAAAGCCTGAGTCCGATTGTGTTGCGGGCACCCGCGGGATCTGTGACGTAATCCCATATCCAGAGCGTTGTCCCCATACAAGCGAAAAGGGAAAACATGGCCATGCTGAAAGAACGGTGGTCTTCAAGCTTTTTCTGGAGATATACCGGGTCGGCTACGAAGCCAAAATACCCGGGGTGGTTTTCTAGTCTCCGCATGGGGGCTGTAATTACAAAGAAATTTAGTCAAGGGAAGTTTATCATATCCATTAGTGCCCTTTACATTCTCGTCGGTACTTGTTATCTTTCGGATTGGAGATGGCATGCCTCCCGGAGTTTTTGCTCCGAACCGCCCGCAAGGGATGATGATGCCTACCGATAACCCGGCAACGGGGCGGTAGGCATTTTTTCCGCCTCTCAGCCGTAACTTTCAATTTGGGCGGAGATAATAAATATGGGTTTCTACGGTTTTCTTGCAGTGGGAATTGGCGGCGCTTTAGGATCATGGCTGCGCTGGTGGCTTGGCATGTTGCTTAATCCGGTTTTTCCAACGCTCCCCTTCGGTACGCTGGCAGCCAACCTGATCGGTGGTTATCTGGTCGGCGTGGCGGTCGCCTACTTTTCCGAACATGCCGGTCTGCCGCCGGAGGCGCGACTGCTTGTTATCACCGGTTTCATGGGCGGCCTTACCACCTTTTCAACTTTTTCCGCCGAGGCAGTGACGCTCATTTCCAGAAACCAGTACGCATGGGCTTTGGCACACTCGGCAGTTCATCTCGGAGGATCGTTGGTCATGACGGCACTGGGGATGCTGACTGTCAGCCTGTTAAAAGGGAACCTCTAAAAATCCAATTATCGTCGCGATACTGCGTTGCTCACAAAAAATTACTCCTTACATATAAAACATATGCTGCGTCGCAATTTTTTGTTCGCGCCTTGTCTGGCTTAGAAAATTGAATTTTTGAGGTTCCCAAAAGCAATATGGGGGGGCTTGAGCAGCGATTCCGCGGGCAGCCCTACTGAAAACCGAAACAGAGGAGAAATACACCATGCAAGGCATTAATCTCAAATTCTACGTGCATGAAAACCGCAAGCATCACCACACCCTGGTTTATGAATGGCTGCTGGAACAAGCAAAGAAGATGGGCATACGAGGCGGCACGGTGTTCAGGGCGATCGCCGGTTTCGGGCGCCACGGCATGTTTCATGAAGACCATTTTTTCGAGTTGGCGGGCGACCTGCCGGTGGAAGTGGTGTTCATGGTGAGCGAGGAAGAAGCCGAGCAATTGTTGTCCTTGTTGCTCAAGGAAAAGTTGACCCTGTTCTACGTCAAGATGCCGATGGAGTACGGTGTGCTCGGCATGGAGGATGGCCATTACTGAAATTCGGCGTGGCGCGCCAACGTAAGATTCCCGTAATTGAATCCGAACAAGGCGAAGATGATCAAATCACTTTTAACCTTACCTCGCACCGTCTGGCTGCTCGGACTGGTGAGCCTGTTCAACGATTCCACCAGCGAACTGGTCTATCCGCTGGTGCCGCTGTTTTTGGCCTCGGTGCTGATGGCCGGGCCGCGTGCACTGGGATTGATCGAAGGTGTCGCGGAAGCGACCGCCAGCCTGTTGAAACTGTTTTCAGGCGTACTCATGGATTATCGGGGCCACGCCAAAGGCTGGGTTGCCGGAGGCTATGGACTTGCCGCACTATCACGACCATTGTTTTACCTGGCATCGAGCTGGCCGATGGTGCTGGCGCTACGCTTTGCCGACCGGGTTGGCAAAGGGCTGCGCACCTCTCCACGTGATGCGATCCTTGCCGGAGCGGTAGATAAAGAGAGCAGGGGGCTTGCGTTCGGCCTGCACCGCGCCATGGACAATGCCGGGGCGGTGATCGGTCCTCTGTTGGCAGCCTGGTTGCTGGCACGCGGCGTGCCGCTCAAGAACGTGTTTCTGTGGGCTATCGTGCCGGGAATCATCACCGTCGCACTGGCCCTGTCCGTCAAGGAACCGTCAGTTATTCCGGCGGCAAACCGCCTGCCTTTTTCATGGAAGATGGCAGGTTTCCCCCTTATCTATAAGCGCTACTTGCTGGTGCTGGCCCTGTTCACACTGGGCAATTCCTCCAACATGTTTTTGCTGTTGCGGGCGAAAGAACTTGGCTTATCCGATTACCACGTACCGTTGCTGTGGGCGCTGGTCTCGGGGGTGGCGATGGTGTTTTCCGTGCCGTTGTCCGCGCTGTCTGACCGACTCGGGCGGGTGCGACTGATTATCGCAGGCTGGGGGGTCTATGGTTTGTTCTACCTGCTTCTCGGTATCAACGGTTTTCATGCCATATTACTGTGGCCGCTGTTTGCTTTCTACGGCCTGTTCCTTGCCGCCACGGAAGGAGCCGAAAAAGCCTTGGTGGCCGACTTGGCACCCAGTGACATGTTGGGTACAGCTTACGGCTGGTTCAATTTGATTGCGGGCATCATGCTGCTGCCGGCCTCGATCTTGTTTGGCTGGTTGTGGCAAGAAATCAGTCCGTTAACGGCTTTTGGTTTTTCCGCTTCCTGTGCATTGATGGCCGCGTTACTGCTTAAATTCTGGGTGATGCGCGCGCAGCCATAATTCTGCAATCTATTGTAGTTAATATGGCGGATAATGACTGATTTAGTAAGCTCAATACTCGTTTCATCTTCGTCACATAAACTTTCAGGAGGTCTCAATGTACACTTATATCGATAAAATTCATGCCCGTGAAATTCTCGACTCACGCGGCAATCCTACCGTTGAAGTTGAAGTCTCTCTCGAAGGCGGCGCTTTCGGCCGCGCGGGGGTGCCGTCCGGTGCCTCTACCGGGGTGCATGAGGCTTTGGAGTTACGCGACGGCGACAAGAAACGCTACGGCGGCAAAGGCGTAAAAAAGGCGGTCGGTCATGTCAATAATGAAATCTCTGCGGCGCTCTGCGGCATGGATGCACTCGATCAGGGGGCGGTGGATCGCGCCATGATTGAATTGGACGGCACTCCCCACAAGGAAAAATTCGGTGCCAATGCCATTCTCGGCGTAAGTCTGGCTACGGCACGCGCGGCAGCCGATGCCTGCGACCTGCCGCTGTTTCGCTACCTCGGCGGGGCTGCGGCCAATCGGTTGCCGGTGCCGATGTTCAATATTCTCAACGGCGGCGTACATGCCAACTGGCAGGGTACCGACTTGCAGGAATTCATGATCGCCCCGGTAGGTGCACCCAACTTCGCCGAAGCATTGCGCTGGGGAAGCGAGATTTACCACACACTGAAAAAAGTGCTCAAGGATGCCGGTTACACCACCGGAGTGGGCGACGAGGGCGGCTTTGCACCGGCGCTGAAGCGCAATGTTGACGCAATGGATCTGATCGTCAAGTCCATCGAAGAGGCCGGCTACCGCCCCGGCGAAGACGTGGTGATTGCCCTCGATCCCGCATCCAGCGGATTCTACGAGGATGGCCTGTATAACCTGCGCACCGAGGGACGCAAGGTGGATGCCGCTGAAATGGTGGCGATGTACTCTGACTGGGTGAAAAAATATCCCTTTGTCGTGCTGGAAGACGGCCTTGCAGAAGACGATTGGGATGGCTGGAAATTATTGAACCGCGAACTGGGCGGCAAGATTGAACTGGTGGGCGATGACCTGTTTGTCACCAATGTGGAACGCATCCAGCGCGGCATCAACGAGAATGTCGCCAACGCGGTGCTAATCAAGCTCAACCAGATTGGAACGCTGACCGAAACCATCGCGGCGGTGAACTTGGCCTACGGCGCCAACTGGGGTGCGATGGTATCGCACCGCAGCGGCGAAACGGTGGACAGCTTTATCGCCGACCTCACCGTGGCCTTGGGAACCGGACATCTGAAAACCGGTGCACCGTGTCGCGGCGAGCGACTGGAGAAGTACAACCAGTTGATGCGCATTGAAGAATATCTGGGAGCGTCTGCGGTATATGCCGGACGCAAAGCCTTCGTGCGCTGAACGGAATCTCGATCAACAATGCGTGCGCTTCACGGTTGAAAAAGTACCTGATTAGCTCGCACAGTTCAATACGCTTCTACTGCATACGTGCTACGGAACGGGCATGGGAAATGTGCCGCCGCGAAAAATGAACTCGCAACGCCTTATGGGAACTGGTGCCCCGAACACGAATCGAACGTGTGACCTACCCCTTAGGAGGGGGTCGCTCTATCCACTGGGCTACCGGGGCACGGCAGGTATTCTAACGTAAAATGAGGCGCCACAATCAGTAAGTCAAGGAGCGTGATATGAAATGGTTGGTCTTGGTGGGTTTGCTGGGTGCGATTGCATTTCTTGCCAGCAGGATGGCACAGGCGGGTGAAGTACCCAAAGTTGGAGAAGCTGCGCCGGAATTCAGTCTGCCGGATCAAAATGGCCAGGTGCATACGTTGAAGGAATATACGGGTAAATGGCTGGTGCTGTATTTCTACCCCAAGGATGACACGCCCGGTTGCACGCAGGAAGCGTGCGCCTTTCGGGACGATTTGCATCAGCTAACCGATCTTGGCGCACAGGTGCTGGGCATCAGCGTAGACGACACCAATAGCCATGCCGAATTCGCGCAAAAGTATCATTTGCCGTTCCCGCTCTTGGCAGACAAAACTACCGGGGTCGCCGAACGTTATGGCGTATTGATGAATATGCTTTTGATCAAGGTGGCGCGGCGCTACACTTTTCTGATTGATCCGCAAGGCCGGATTGACAAAGTGTACGACAAAGTGGAGACCTCGCGCCATTCCAGGGAAATCATAGAAGACATGAAACGGGTGACGGGCAAGGTATAATTCCGCTTTATAATATCGGTGGCCTGTTAGCCGCCCATCACAATTCTAGAATCCCTTAGACTAACCGGATGCCATACATAACGCTTGATAAGGCCGCGCTTGCATACGGCCACGTAGCACTGCTCGACCAAGTGGATTTTCAACTTGATGAAGGAGAACGCGTCGGACTGATCGGGCGCAACGGCGGCGGCAAGTCAAGTATGTTGAAAGTGCTGGCTGCACAGGCCGTACTGGACGACGGCATCGTGTGGCGTGCACCCGGTGTGCGTATTTGTTATGTGAGCCAGGAACCTGTGTTGGATGCCGGCTCCAGCGTATTTGACGAAGTCGCGCGCGGACTGGGCGACTTGCACCGGATCATCACCGACTACCACCATCTGTCGCACCAGCTTGCCGAGCCGGATGCCGATTACGATACTTTGCTGGAGGCGATGCAGCCATTACAGACCGCACTCGAAGCGCAAAATGGCTGGGCAGTGCAAACGCGCATTGAGACAGCTATTCAGCGTCTTGAGCTGAACGCGGAGAGCCGCGTGGGAGATTTGTCCGGCGGGGTGCGCAAGCGTGTGGCGCTGGCACAGGCGCTGGTAGCCGAACCGGATGTGTTGATTCTGGATGAGCCGACCAACCATCTTGATTTCGCGTCCATCGAATGGCTGGAAGGTTTGCTGAATAACTTTCACGGCAGTGTGCTGTTCGTGACCCATGACCGGCGCTTCCTCGATAACATTTCCACACGTATCGTGGAATTGGATCGCGGCAACCTGGCCAGTTTTCCAGGCAATTTTGCGGCCTACCTGCGGGTCAAGGAACAGATGCTGGCCGACGAGGCCGTGCACAGCGCCAAATTCGACAAGGTGCTGGCGCAGGAAGAGATATGGATACGCCAGGGCATTAAAGCGCGCGGAGTCCGTAATGAAGGACGGGTGCGGCGGCTGGAACAGTTGCGCCGCGAGCGTGCTGCACGGCGCGAACAGGTGGGCAAAGTCGAGATGAGTCTGGAGGCGGGTGACCGTTCCGGCAAACTGGTCGCGGAACTCACCAACGTCAGCAAGAAATTTGGCGAGAGAAAGGTAGTAAGCAATTTTTCCTGCCGTATTCAACGCGGCGACAAGATCGGCTTGCTCGGACCGAACGGCGCTGGGAAAAGCACCTTGCTCAAAATTATCCTTGGAGAAATGCAGACGGACAGCGGTGAAGTCAAGCTGGGCACAAAGCTCAGCGTGGCGTATTTCGACCAGTTGCGCGCGCAATTGAACGATGAGGCAACTCTGGCCGACACGATCAGCCAAGGATCGGATTTTGTCGACATCGGCGGCTCGAAGAAACACGTCATCAGTTATCTCGGCGACTTTTTATTTGCTCCGGAACGCGCTCGCTCGCCGGTGAAAAGTTTGTCCGGCGGAGAACGCAACCGGCTGTTACTGGCTCGCCTGTTTACCCGCCCCGCCAATGTATTGGTATTGGACGAACCGACCAACGATCTCGACATCGAAACTCTTGAATTGCTGGAAGAGTTGCTGGCGCAATACGATGGCACGTTGTTTCTGGTCAGCCACGACCGCGCCTTTCTTGATAACGTGGTGACACAGGTGATCGCCTTCGAGGGCGACGGCAAACTGGTGGAATACGTCGGTGGTTATGAGGATTGGGTGCGGGTGAAAAAGTTTGCGGCTACGCAGCAAGCACCGCAGCGAGAAGTGCCTGTTAAACAGGCCTCACAGTCGGCAGCGCCGAAAGCCAAACCCGTCGGCAAGTTGGGTTTCAAGGAAATGCGCGAACTGGAAGAAATTCCGCAACGCATTGCAGCACTGGAACGAGAACAGGAAGGAATCACCGCAGCCTTGAGCGCCGCAAACCTTTACCGCGACAATCCTGCCCATGCCAAACAACTACAGGTGCGTACTGCGCTTATCGAAGAGGAATTGCTGCAACTGATGACGCGATGGGAAGAACTGGAAAGCAGGCAGGGGTGAATCGCGCAGGGAATTTATTGGAGCATTGAAAATTGAGCCGGAGTATGTCAAGGTAAAAAATTACCTGACGCTTTTAGTCAGATACAGTGCAGCCACCTTAAATGCTTTTGTTGCGGTAAAATGAAGCAAGACCTGAATATATTATCTCTATTTAAATTTGTAGGTCTCTTTAAAATTTGTGCGGGGGAATGCCATGGAAGGCAAAAAATTTCGTTTGGTGACACGTAGTGACTTCGATGGTCTGGTCTGTGCCGTATTGTTGAAACATCTCGAATTGCTCGACGATATTACATTCGTCCACCCCAAAGATATGCAAGACGGCAAAATCGAAATCGGACCGAATGACATTACCACAAATTTGCCCTACGTGGCCGGTGCCCACTTGGTTTTTGATCACCATTCGTCTGAAACTATCCGTAACACCGGTGAACGCAACAACTATATCATCGACCCGAATGCGCCTTCTGCGGCACGAGTGGTTTATGACTACTTCGGCGGTCAAAAAGTATTTCCGGAGGAGTGGGATGACATGATGGCAGCGGTGGACAAGGCAGATTCGGCGCAGTTTACCAGCGAAGAAATTCTCCATCCGCAAGGCTGGGTACTGCTCAATTACCTGATGGATTCCCGCACTGGCCTGGGACGTTTCCGCAACTTTCGCGTTCCCAATTACGCCCTGATGATGGACTTGATTGACTACTGCAAGAACCACTCCATCGACCAACTCATGCAATTACCGGACGTAAAAGTTCGGGTGGACATGTATTTCGACCATGAAGAGAAGTTCAAGGACCAGATTCAGCGTTGCTCCAAGGTTTATGGCAATCTGGTAGTCCTCGACTTGCGTCAGGAAGAAACCATTTTTGCGGGTAATCGCTTCATGATTTATGCACTTTTCCCGGAATGCAATATATCCATCCACGTACTATGGGGTGTCAAGCAACAAAATACCGTGTTTGCCACCGGCAAATCCATTATCAACCGCAGTTCAAAAACCAATATCGGCGAGTTGATGTTGCAGTATGGAGGGGGTGGCCACCAGAACGCCGGTACATGCCAAGTCGAGAATGATAAGACGGAAGCGGTGCTTAACGAGTTGATCGTTAAAATCAATGCCGATGGCTAAAAATGTCCTTCGCCCATTGCATGCTGCATTCGGTGATATGCAGAAGGTACTCCTGACGCAACACTGTTAGATTAAGAGAAACTCCGTTCGCCCTGAGCTTGTCGAAGGATTTCGGGTGCATGGCTGGTGGTTCGACAAGGCTCTCCTGAGTTTATCGAAGGGCTCACCACGAACGGCTAGCAGCATTGATTTCTGACGTGCATGGCAAATGTGGCGAGTTTACGTTAAGTGTTCATGTATTGCAGTTCTGGCCGGAACGCCCGATGTGTTGCGATACACAGGAATTCATAAAACAATAAGGCGGGTTTGTGAGTCAGGAAAATATGGGTGCGAGGGGCAGCGTTTACCAGAGAAAACGCTCAGTGGGGACCGCTGAGAACAGAAAGCATTTCAGGCATCCGATTCACTGGCGCATAGCCCTTGTCCACAAGAAAGGCGAAAAGAACGATATCTATCATGGACGGACCCATGATTTGTCTTTGTGGGGGGCGAGCATCTTCGTTGATAGCAATATTTTCGTGATGACGGAAGTGGTCATGTTGCTTGCGATACCCCCGCTCCACCAGGGGCTGAAAGAAACTATCGTTGAAATTCAATGCCGCATGTCCTATACCGTTCTGGATTCCGAGGAGAGCCGATTTCGTATAGGGATACGTTTCCTGCATTTCAAGGGGGAAGGCAAGCGAATCTTGTCTGATATCCTGTCCAAGCGCGTCATACCAAAATCTGAACCCAGCCCTTACGGGACAGACTGACACAAGCCGCAGGTTTAAAAGTGCCCGGGTTTTACATGCATCTTTGGACTTGTGTATGACAGGTTACGCTACCCAAAAAATTCCTTTACTTTATCCATCCACGATTTTGCACGGGGGCTATGGCGTGCACTGTCCTTCTGATTGATTGCCTCAAACTCGCGCAACAATTCCTTCTGCCGTTCGGTGAGGTTGGACGGTGTTTCCACCATGACGTGGCAGTGCAGGTCGCCGTGGCTTGAACTGCGCACACCCTTGATACCTTTTCCACGCAGACGGAAGATTTTCCCGCTTTGCGTTTCGGCGGGAATTTTTATCCGGGCTGAACCGTCCAGCGTGGGAATTTCTATTTCTCCACCGAGGGCTGCCGTGGCAAAACTGACCGGCATTTCGCAATGCAGATCGTTATGATCGCGCTGAAACACCGCGTGCGCTGCGATATGAATAACCACATACAGATCACCCGTCGGACCCCCGTTGCTGCCAAGTTCGCCTTCACCGGACAACCGTATGCGATCATCGTTGTCCACTCCTGCCGGGATTTTAACCGATAGTGTTTTGTGCTGCTTGATACGTCCGGCGCCGTGACAGGCACCGCACGGGGACGAGATCACCTTGCCGCTGCCGTGGCAACGCGGACAGGCCTGCTGGATAGAGAAGAAACCCTGTTGCATGCGCACCTGACCATGTCCGCCGCAAGTGGCGCAAGTGGTCG
>CAIQPV010000527.1 GCA_903873725.1 uncultured Nitrosomonadales bacterium | reverse complement strand
CCATCATCATTACCAAACGCCCATCCGCCAGTTCCGTGACCGCTGTCACCAAACCACCCATCTGTGCATTCAACATATCCGGCGGCACTTTCATGGAAGACCAGTCCAGACGCAGAATCGTGTCCACCGCCTCGACCAGAAAGCCCTGCGTATGGCCGTTGTATTCGGTAACAATCATGATTTGAGGTTTGATGTCGGTCTCTACACCGGCATATTTGGCCAAGTCGATCACCGGCACCAGTACCCCGCGCAGGCTCACCATCCCTTCCACTGCATTGGGCATTTCCGGCGCACGGGTAATGGGAGGAATGCGCATCACTTCGCGCACTTTGAATACGTTTATTCCAAAGATTTCACAGCGCCCGCTGCGGTTATCCAGGCCGAGCGTAAACATCAGGATTTCCAGCTTGTTGGTTCCCGCCAGTTTGGTGCGCTCATCAATGTTTCTTAGCAATTCTGACATGACTGACTCCTGTAATACAGCTTGAAGCAAGCAGCTTGCAGCTAATAGCAAAACACATAATCACATAACACAGCCACGAGCTACCCGCTGCTGGCCACAAGCATCTTATAGCTTGAAGTGGCCCACTGACCGCTTGAGATTGTCGGCGAGTTGTTCCATCTCCTTGGCTGCCTGCACGGTGCGCATGATTGACGCATTATTGCTCTCCGCCATGGAGGCAATATTCTCCACATTGTGTGCAATCTCCTGACTGGCACGTTTCTGCTCGTTCACGGAAGCAGTGATCCCGTCCACTCCCCTATTTACGCTCTCCACCGAGTCGTTGGACTGTGCCAGCACGGAAGAAACGCTTTGCATGTGGCTCTGGCTGCTCTGCAACGACTGGATGCCGCTCTGTATGCATTTTTCGACATGCTCGCTCTGCTCGGCAAGCGTTTGGGTCACTACGTCAATCTGGCTTGCGGATTGTGCCGATTTCTCGGCAAGTTTGCGCACCTCGTCTGCCACCACAGCGAAGCCGCGTCCCTGCTCACCGGCACGCGCCGCCTCGATTGCCGCATTCAATGCCAGCAGGTTGGTCTGTTCGGCTATGTCGCGTACTTGCTGGGTCATGTTGGTGATGGTTTGCGTGCTCTTCACAAAGGCATCCACCGAACTGGCCATTTGCTGCACCGCATTCTCGACCTGACTGATTTCGCCTATCATCTCCTGCAGGTTCTTCTGGCCATGAACTGCACGCTGCAAGCTATCCTGCGACTGCTGGTAAACCGTATTAGCGCTGTCCGCCACCGAAGAAATACTTGCGCTCATTTGGTCAACCGCACCGGCCGTATTCGCCGCCGCGTCGCTTTGCTGCTGCGAGCTTTGCGCAATCTGCTCGGCATTATTGGCCAGTGAAGAGGATGCGCTGGAAACCTGATCCGCATAGCCATGAACCTGGCTGACTATGCTTTGGAAACTACTTACCAGTGCATTAAATGCCTCGGCTGTTTGCCCGATTTCGTCGGAGCTGCGCACGGAAACACGTTTCGATAAATCACCGTCGGTCTGCATGGCAAGCATGGTGCGCTGCAGCTCCCTGGTGGGCTGAATGACATGATTGATGATCCACCCGATAACAAAAAACAGAACCAACTGAATTAACAGTTGCCCGGCCCACAATAGCAAACCGGCTTTCTGCATCGCGTCATGTTCAGCATCCATGTTCAAGGTGATGCTGGCCGCTCCGTTTACAGACCCCGCCTTGACCTGGTGGCACATCAAACAGTTGGTGCCGCGAAAATCGGCGCTGGCCACGAAGGGGACAACCGCGCGCAGGGTATGTTTATTTCCTTCCGTCAGCGATTTGAATTGCGGCCTGGCGCTTTGTATCGCCTCCCTGTCCATGTCGTCTTTTGCCTGTTCTTCAGGCAAACCCGGACCGAACTGGTCTTGCACCTGCTTGGCCCGAATGACGCGCAACTCCTCAACATTTGTGGATGACCCCATTTTCTTGATGAGGAGTTGGCGTTGATCCGCCTGGCTGATGATGCCATTGAGCATCAACATGTTGAGGCCGTTGATTACGCCATCCGCAGACACCATGGCTTTCTGCTCGGCTTCTTCCAGCATGCGCCCTTCGAACTGTTCGAACGCCCAACGTTGCACGACTACCATGATCAGCAGCAAGATAAGCTGGATGGGGATTTGCAGCTTATTCTTAAGTGATAATGCGCTCCACCAATGTTTCATTTCCTCCGCCCCCGCCATTAATTTTTGTTTTTTGCCTTAATGCATCAATGAATTTTCTCTGCATGTTGTTCCTTAACGGCTATCCCGGGCGAAACTTTAATGGTTTGCGGCCGGTGGCAATGCGGCCACCCCGGCCATGACAGGTTGCTGGACATCAGTATTATCCGCATTTAACTCAACAGTTCCCCCGTCATTGTGTGCAGACTCTTCCGCTTTCTTATTCATCACGATGATGCTGATGCGCCGGTTAATCGGGTTGAACGGATCAATCTTGTCAAACAGCACGGCTGAAGACAGCCCGACCACACGCACGATTTTTTCTTCGCTCATTCCGCCGGCAATCAGTTCGCGGCGCGAAGCATTGGCCCTGTCCGCCGAAAGCTCCCAGTTGCCGTAGCCCTTGTCCCCCATTGAGTAAGGCAGCGCGTCGGTATGCCCGGACAAACTTACCTTATTCGGCACCTGGTTCAACATGTTGCCAATTTCATGAAGGATATCTTTGGTATAAGACTCCAGTTGCGCGCTTCCCGAGCGAAACATGGGACGATTTTTTTCATCCACGATCTGAATGCGCAAACCCTCGGTGGTAATATCAAGCAGGATTTGTTTCTTGAATTGCTGCAATTTCTGGCTGGCATCAATTACCTTTTCAATCGATGCTTTCAAATCCTTGAGTTTCTCCAGTTCTTTCTGTTTTTCAACACGCAGGATTTCTTCAGCGTTTTTTATTTCAACCTTTTTTTCCGGCTTGATCTCGCCCCTGCGGACTTCACCTTTGCTGCGGGTTGCATCCTGCCCCCCGCCTTTAATCATGCTCTTGCTCTCACTGCTGGACGACCCGCCCAACAAGGACATTTCGAGCGGCGTCTTGAAATAATCCGAAATCCCCGCCAGATCCTCTTTGGCTGTAGACCCCAAAAGCCACATCAACAGGAAGAACGCCATCATCGCAGTGACGAAGTCCGCGTAAGCAATCTTCCAGGCACCGCCATGTGCGCCGGCAGATATTTTTTTGATGCGTTTGACTACTATTGGTCGTTTATCATTGCTGCCTGCCATAATCCGCCCGTTCCGGTTCCGCCTGGATTCCTGTTTTCGGGCGTATTGCCATACGCCCCTGCGCGAGTTTCATGATTCCGGAGACGACTTAACCATACGCACCAGCGCATGTAAAATCGCCACTGTAGTTATTTCTGCCTGCTGTTCAGCGTTTTTGTTTGACGTGTTGTTCCAGTTCAATGAAGCCGGGACGCTCGGCTGAATACAACGCCTTGCGTCCAAATTCTACCGCCATCGCCGGGGCATAGCCATTCAGATTGGCCAACAATGTGACCTTGATGGTCTGGAGCATTTTGGTGGACTCATCCGCCTTCTGTGTCAGCAAAGTACCCAACGGTCCGACGAAACCATAGGCCAGCAAGATGCCGAGGAAGGTACCCACCAAAGCATGCGCAATCAATATTCCCAGTTCCGCAGGCGGTAACCCCACCGATTCCATGGTATGCACTACCCCCATCACCGCGGCAACGATACCGAAGGCCGGCATGGCCTGTCCAAGCTCGCCAATTACATGAGCCGGTTCCACCGCTTCGTGGTGGTGCGTGTCGATTTCCACATCCATGAGTGTTTCGATTTCCATCGCATTGAGGTTGCCGCTCACCATGATGCGCAGATAATCGGTCATGAATTCCACCACATGGTGGTCTTCCAGCACTTTGGGATACTTGGCGAAAACCGGGCTTTCGTGCGGGTTTTCGACATCGTTTTCGATGGACATCAACCCTTCCTTGCGGACTTTTCCGAGTAGCTCATAGAGCAATGCCATAAGCTCCATATAGCTGTCTTTGTTGTATTTGTTGCCTTTCAATAGACTGGGCAAAGCCTTGATAACGGCCTTGATGGTCTTGCTGCTATTCCCCACGAAAAAAGAACCCACAGCTGCACCGGCTATCATTAGCAATTCAATTGGCTGAAGCAGCGCGGCCAGATGTCCGCCCGCAAGCGCAAAGCCGCCGAACACCGAAGCAGCTACCACTAAATATCCGACTAATACCAGCATGATCCAGGCCCCTATGAAATTATAAGTACCGCAAAGATTGTTAATAGGGTATCACATCGGCCATGTAGTATTAACCCCGGAATAAGCTAAAGTACCCATTTCATTTCAAATGAGTGCTGCGACATCAATACCATCCCGTACTGACGACGCATGGTGGAAAAACTTTAGGGTATCGAGTTTGGCATCAATAAATCAGCAGGTTGACTGATTTTTCTGGTTTTCCCGGCACGCGATGGCGGGCGGCAAATACCGCATACATAATTGGCATATAGCTCGTTGGTATGTACTACAAATTTTCCCCCGCATTCACCACAGCCTGTCAGTTGCAGCATTTTTGCATTGAAAAAACGCACCAGAAACCATGCGCGTGTCATGCTCAGAACCGGCTCATCACCGCTGGCACTGATTTGTTCAAGGTACAAACGGTAACTTTTGATCATCGCCTCGATACCGGAAAGACCGGTATTTGCCACCAGAAACTGATGGATATCCATGAACAGCGAAGAATGAATATTTGGCGACCAACTCAAGAACCAGTCGGTCGAATAAGGCAACATCCCTTTGGAGGGTGACTCACCTTTTACTTCCTTGAAGAGTTTGAGCAAGCGCTCGCGACTCAAGGAAGTTTCTTCCTGTACCATCTGCAAACGCGCCCCCAGCTCAATCAAGCTTACAGCAAGTTGTAATTGATGCACTTCGGAAACGATACTCATGTTGCGCATAATGGCGGCTATCCTCGATAGTTCCAATTTAACCGGCCAGCGAAGCCACGGGTTGCCCAACCATCATAATTGCAGTGTGCGTTTGTGACATCATCCGATCCTTGTTGTAATCGGTAATCATGTTCAACAACAGTTTTTCATCGAAACGAAAACGGCACAGCAACATATTCGAAGCTGACATCTTGAGCAGTTGCGCAGGACTTAATCCGGCTATCACCTCAGCCATCTCTTCAGTGATACCGAGACGGAAAATTGCCGATTCCCTATCTTCCTGAATCATCTGCCTGGCAAGCAGCATATATGACAAGTTGGCTTCTTTGATTTCTTCATGCAGTTGAGTTCTATTCATGAGTTATCCCCTTGCAAGGCAACAGCAACTGTCCCTATCGACAGTTGCATCTTGCTACTCGAAGGAGATCGAAAGAATCGGAAGTTTTCTGATTCGGTTGTAGGTAACCTTCCTACACAACTAGAACAGGTTCCTAAAATCCCCAATTCCTGCAATAATCCATGCACGAGAATAAACACCGGATTAACACAATATGGCCATGACACAGGATGATTTGAAGCGCGCGGTCGCACAAGCCGCAATTGCGCATGTTCCGGCGAACTGCATAGTGGGGGTAGGCACCGGCTCCACCGCCAACTTTTTTATCGACGAACTGGGTAAAATCAAGCACAAGATACAGGGTGCAGTTGCCAGCTCCGAGGCGTCGGCAAAGCGTTTGCAGGGGCATGGCATCGAAGTGGTTTCGCTGAACGACGCGGGTAGTTTGCCAGTGTATGTGGATGGAGCGGACGAAATTACGCGCCACTTGCACATGGTTAAAGGCGGCGGCGGTGCCCTGACGCGCGAAAAAATCGTCGCTGCGGCGAGCAGGAAATTCGTTTGCGTGTGCGATGCCAGCAAGCTGGTGGATGTGTTGGGAAAATTTCCGCTGCCGATCGAGGTGATTCCCATGGCGCGCAGCTATGTCGCGCGTCAGCTCGTAGCGCTGGGCGGGCAACCCAAACTGCGCGAGGGTTTCACCACAGACAACGGCAACATTATTCTGGATGTGCAAGGTCTGCAAATATTAAACCCGGTCGAGCTGGAAACCACCCTGAACAACATCACTGGCGTGGTTACCAACGGTCTGTTTGCGCGCCGTCCGGCAGACGTGCTTCTGCTCGGCACACCGGACGGAGTGCAGACGTTGACCGCTTGAATTAAATCATTCCGGCAGGCAAAAATTATGACTCGCCCATTTTTTCATTGGAAGGAACAGCAATATGGCATCCACCGAACATACCTCAAAGCAGTTTGATGCCGAACTCGAAGCAGTGCGGGCACTTGTGCTGCAAATGGGCGGACTGGTAGAAAATCAGATCAAGTTGGCCGTTGAATCGCTGGTCAACGGGGATGTGACGCTGATGAACCGCGTCATCGCCGACGACCACCGTGTCAACGCGATGGAAGTGGAAATCGACGAAAACTGCAACCGGATCATCGCTCGTCGCCAGCCTGCCGCAGGCGACCTGCGCATGGTGATGACGGTGATCAAAACCATCACCGATCTGGAACGCATCGGCGACGAGGCGGAGAAAATCGCGCGCATGGCCAAGTTATTGTCGCAAAAGGAACGTCTTATTCTGCCGCATTATAACGAAATTAAAAATGCCGCCGGCTTGGCGATGGACATGCTGCGAAAATCGCTGGATTCCTTCGCCCGTCTCGACCTTTCCATTGCCGCTCAAGTGATTCGTCAGGATGAACTGGTGGACGAGGAATTCCGCACTATCCTGCGCTACCTCATCACCTTTATGATGGAAGATCCTCGCACCATTTCAACCGCGCTGGAAATTCTGTTCATTGCCAAAGCCATTGAACGCATCGGCGACCACGCCAAAAATATTTCCGAGTATGTC
Organism: uncultured Nitrosomonadales bacterium; assembly: GCA_903873725.1. Lineage (GTDB taxonomy): Bacteria > Pseudomonadota > Gammaproteobacteria > Burkholderiales > Gallionellaceae > CAIQPV01. The sequence continues at coordinate 2,942 of CAIQPV010000527.1, read as the reverse complement.
GTTTACATGGTCAAGGGACGCGATGTGCGCCACGTCACGGTGGAAGAAATTGAGCGCGAAGTTTTAGAAGGGTGAACCCTGAAAGCTTGTCCCTTATTGAAGTGGAAATGGAACAGGCTGGAGATTTCTCCCGTGCAACATTTGGAATGAATTTAAGGCTACAGCTTTACCAGATTATCACTTTGCAGCCGGGTAATATAACGTTGCAACAAGATATTAGTCTGGTTATCCAGGCCGATAAATCGACAGCCCACTCTCTCATGTGCAGCCCTGTTGGGAGCGATAAAGCGAATGCCGTTTCGCACCTCAATGGTGACTGTCACGATGCCGACATCCGGTATCGTAATCCGGCAGTCAGAAAAAACTTTCGTTGGCAGCAAGGCGTCCTCTTGCACTCCGCATAGCAGTCCTATCCCTCCCCCGCTGATATCCACGAGAGGTACCGCACGCGCAGTCACCGGGTCGTTCCGGTTTTCGGGTTGAATCGGGATAATGCATTTGACAAGGGCAACAGACGGAATGGCGGTACGAAAAAACTCTCTGCGCTGGATACGCACCAGGTAATCCGGAAGCTTCATGTAAAACGCCTCATTATTTTCGAACAGGTCGTTTTCAATATTGTCCGCCACGAATTGTATTTTTACATGCTGGTGCTCGCTGACAAAAGTGATCTTGTTGCTAAGTAGCAACTGTTTGTTTTCCGGAGGATACGGGCCGACATTCAGCCACATGCCATGTTCGTTGGCACCAAGCAGGACGGTCGGGATAAAATTCTGGCCGCTGCCAAAAAACAGGGCGACAGGCGTGCCCTGATCTGCAATGGCTTGCAGGATAGACAGCATTTCTCTTTTTGACAGAATGCGTAATTCAATATCTTCATCGTTGTAAAAATACTCAATTTTAAATGCGGCTTCTTTATGGGACATGCCATGCTCTTGGATGAATTCAATCAATGGTCATATTCTACCTATATTTCTCCTTTACCATATCCGAATTAACAGGATTTCCCCCGTGCTCCAGGCGGTATAACCAGGCAAGCAGTTCGGCAACTGCCATATAAAGCTGCGGCGGGATATGTTGATCCAGCTCAACCTGCATCAACAAGCCCACCAATTCCTCCGATTCATGCACAAAAATACCATGTGCCTTGGCACGTTCGATGATGGCCTGTGCAATCATGCCGCGCCCCTGAGCCACCACCCTGGGAGCGGTATCGTGGCTCCGGTAAGCGAGAGCAACCGCCATCTGGCGTTTATTGGGAGTCGACATGGCTGTTCAATCCGGATTGGCCTGGAACGGTGATAATCTCATTGTGTCACCTGGGCACTTAGCACCGGGATACCTGCATTGGAAAGAGTGGAAACCAACTGTGTGCTGGCGTTACCCAATACGGTGCGGGTTTGGGGAGTGTCAGCGTTGAGCGTGAGACTCAGCCCCGCACTATTGAGTCGTAGTGTGGCCTCGACCACGCCCAGATTGGGAAGATCCATTTGTATCTGGGTAACCCATTGCCGTTGCACTTCCATCGCGGGATTTTGAGGAGTCTGCTCATGGACTTCCCATTGCATCTCCTGTCCCGGCCAGATGTTGCCCTGCCACATCATCTGTCTGGTCTCCAGGACATTGAGTTGCTGTTGCACCAACGGCTGCAAATGGTCGGGGATGCCGGGAGTCGTTCCTCCCGTATTCAATGGATTTGCGGTATTGGTACCGGCAGTCCTTCCGGCAATCACCGCAGTGTTGACATTGTCATTAACCGTCGCCACTGTTTTGCTGGCTGTGTTACCCGCCATCACTGCCTTGGCCTGTTCCGGAGCCTGGTTCTGCGGTTCATTCATTAGTTGGACGGTACTGCGTGCCCCTCCCAACCATTCTGCCTGGTGTGATTCATAAAACAGGCCGCTGTTGCTCAATGCCTCTTGCAGCAGCCCTGCCAATTGTTTGCTGTCCGGGGGTTGCGGAGCCTCCCACAACGGCACGTTTTGCGCCGACCTCACATATGCCTTTTCCGGCGCCTGTTGTGACAATGAAGAAAGCATCCGTGCCGTTGCACCGAGTTGTTCAGGAGTAGAAAGGGGGTTTGCCGAGTTGACCATGCTGAAGGTTAGCCTCGGCTGAAGAGCGATGACCTGCAACGCCACTGTGTCGCCGCTACGGATGGAAGACGGAAGTTCCATCTGGACAAGCTGGCCGGATACGCTTACCTTGAACACATTGGGTGCGATCTGCGCTTGTACGGTACCCTGGAGTTTTTGTCCCAGTTCAAATTGCTGCCCTGTTTTTGCAACTGCATCAGCCGCCACTGCGGGCAATGGCGCTCTTTGTGCGAGAGCGTAATCCTTGAGCGCATTTAGAATATTGACGGGCAGCATTGTCCGGGCTCAATCCTTATCGGTACCTCTTTCAAGAAACAATTTTAACAGCTTCATTTCCACGCGGAGCGCGGAAACGTTCATATAGAGTTTTAGTATCAGTACCTCGAATAAGTTTCCAGCAAGCGGCGTTCTTGTCCCACGCTTTTAATGATACGCTTTAATTGCGCCATCCACGGCTCTGTACAGTTGCGGATCTCCGCATCGTCGGCAAGAATTTTGCGGATCAACGCCACTTTACGCAACCGTGTGTTTTCGTCAAGCGGAGAATTTGCATCCTGATCCTTCATCGATGCCACACGCTGACTACATTGTTTTTCCAGTTCCACCAGGTGATCCCATTTGTTCAGCACTGCAGCCTCGCGCATTTGCGCGGTAAGTGAAGAAAGATACTCGTAATTTTCAATCACAGGATGCATGGCCTACATCCTTCCATAAGTCAGGGCGACGGATTTTAGCGGGGAAACCGGTGGTCGGGGGGCAACAATAGGTTTTACCGGTTGTGCGGGTTTGGTCGCCGGGTGTATTTGTTCCCATGCCCCTTTGAGTTCGAATAGCAAACCGCTTACT
>CAIQPV010000526.1 GCA_903873725.1 uncultured Nitrosomonadales bacterium | reverse complement strand
TGAGATTCACCAGTACGGGCTGCCGCCAGTGTCTGTACCCCTGCCGCCACCTAAGCCGATACTGCGACCCAAGGCGCGAGGACTGTTTGCATTCCTGTTCGCAAGAAAGCCTGTTCAGTTTCAACCTGAGGCGGTGGCTACACCGCCACCAGTGGTCAGAGAAAACCGCAGAACCCTTCAGTGGGACGGCTACGAAGCGAATGAATTTGAAAACCTCTGCCCCGCCTGCAAGCAGATGACGATGGTGTTCAGTACAGCGACTGTGATGTTTGATTAACAAATGAAACAACTAATACTTGCAACCATAACAACATTGATTCTGGGTTTCAGCAATGTGGCGGTAAGTGCCAAGGTGGAGTGCCCTACGAGGGCCGACCCTGTGATGCCGAAAGCGGCAATTCATGATGGTGTTGAAGGTCGAGTCAAGGCACAGGCTAGCATAAAAGACGGGGTGGTCACAGGTGTAAACATTTTGTCTGGCCCTCTCGTCTTTCATGAAGCAGTTCGTGAAGCCATGATGCAGTACAAATGCACCCCCAACTCGGGCGTCTACGTGGTGACGCAGGAATTCAACTTTATGTTGGAAGCTGCTGAAAAAAAAGCATCGTCGCGCGAACCTGATTGGGGTGTTGCAAAAACTGTTGCCGATGCTGAACGAAGCCGCAACAGCGGCGTTAGCGTTGACAAAGCGGCATACAGTCGGTTACCCATCTGTCCCGGCGTATATCTCACCCCCGCTTGGACCAACTGCTTTGGTGAAATCAATTACGCGAGTGGGCAGAGGTACGTGGGGGAATGGATAGATGTCAAATATGATGGGCGAGGAATCGAATATCGTGAGGATGGGTCGATTTCCAAGCAGGGCGTTTGGGTAGGCGGAAATCTTGTTCGATCAGAAATTGTTCAGTTTTCTACAACGCCCGCAATTCAAATGGCATCGAAGGGAGTTCCGGGCCAGCGCTTAGCCGGAAGCGGAAAAGAGACGGCAAGAAGCGTCGCAACCCTTGCCTTTCCACCTCCAACGCTGGTTCAAAGCGACTTCGAGAACATCAAAACTCGCGCCTTGGAAGGAGATGCTACCGCGCAAATTCAACTTGGGGATATGTATGCGTCTGGGCGCGGCGTGAAGAAGAGTCAGCAGGAATCAATTAAGTGGTACCGAATGGCAGCAGAAGCCGGCAATCTTGAGGCGCAGCTTAACCTTGCATCAATCTATGAAAATGGTTCTGGCGTTAAGAAAGATTCATTGCAAGCCAATCGTTGGTATCAATTGGCTGCTGAAAATGGTAACGACGTCGGTCAGTCCAAACTTGGCGAAATGTATTCAAAAGGGCTTGGGGTCCGCAAAGATTTGGCCGAGGCCGAAAAGTGGTTTCGCTTGGCAGCTCGCCAAGGCAATGTCAACGCGCAGGTCACACTTGGCAACATGTATTCAAAGGGGCAAGGCGTTGCGCAGGATTACTCAGAGGCGGTTAGGTGGTACGGAGAAGCAGCTTTGCAAGGGAATCTACCGGCGCAATATGCTTTAGGTGGTTTGTATCGAGCAGGTCGTGGAGTCGCAAAGGATCCCAGCGAGGCGGTTAGGTGGTTTCGGATGGCAGCGGCTCAAGGCGACTCAAAGTCGCAGCTCGCAATTAACTCCCTTCGTGCAGACGTGGCCAAGCAGCAGCGGGAGCAAGAGCAGCTACGCGAACAGGAGCAACTGCGCGAACAGGCAAGAAAGCAGGAGCAGGAGCAACTACGTAAGCAGGAGCAGCAACGTGAACAGGCTAGAAAGCAGGAGCAGGATCGAGAACGCGAGCAACAGCAGCGATATCAGCGTCAGGAAGAGCTTTTGCGACGACAGACAGAACTCATGGAAAGGCAGGCGCAGCAACAGCAGCAGGAGAGAGATCGTGCCGCAATCGAAAAGCAGAAGTGCTTAGAGAACGCGACCGAGAGAATATGCTACTTGTCATGTTTGGGTGTCAACGTAAACCGAGCTGGTTGCCAAAACAGCTGCAAAAACCAAGAACGGGCAAATGTTGCTGCTTGCAATGGAATATTTCTCCCCCCGGAGCCGCAGCAAATCATCATCCAGCAGGCACCGATGCAAATGCCCAATCCTGCCGCGTGTATTCAGGACGGTGGAAGCACCATGTGCCTAAAGCGGTGATCTGGCAAGCCATGGCCGACGCATGATCTACCTGCTTCGCTACCTTGCCGTTGGTGTCGTCACTATGGTGGTGCCCCTGCTGTTTCAGAATCTTAAAAGGGATACATGATCTCCCCTGCTGAAGAATTGCGTAACCGTTTTACCCTAAGGATGGAGAAACGTGAATAAAAGTCAAGCGTGGACAACAAGCAAGCCATGGGCAATTTTTTCAGTGTCTTGCTTGATGCTGTTAACGTCTTTACCGGTATCAGCAATCAAATTCGGCAACCCAACG
>CAIQPV010000525.1 GCA_903873725.1 uncultured Nitrosomonadales bacterium | reverse complement strand
TAAATAAATATGACAGTTGCTAACAGTTCAATCGAAGCGTTATTTAGAAACGTTAAATGTTTTCAGGCAATCACTACTGAATATTGCCACCCTTCATATCGCTTTAAAATATCTGTCCGGTTAAACTGCTTTCCCAAGCTCGCCCGCATCGAATAGAATCTGCGGCTGTTGTTCAACCGGCCCACTAAATCAGCTTATTCAATGGCGCTTACCCGAAACGAAATCCGCAAACGTCTGGCCGCTTTCGCCAAGGAACAACACGGCGCGCGCCGTCTATCACAACTTCCCGTGGCCTGACACAAACGACAAGCATTGCGAATCTATCGAAGCCGCAGTGCAAACCATCCTTGATGCGCGGGCGTTGTATCCAGAATCATCACTTGCCGACCTCTACGATCCGCTCTCCATGCCGCCGGAACTTGTCAAAGCGCATTCCTCGTTAGACCGCGCTGTGGATGCTGCTTACCAGTACAAAGGCGGCAAGGATGATGCGGCGCGTGTGGCCTTCTTCTTCGACCGCTACCAGAAACTAACCAGCTTGTTACCTGCGGCTGTTGGCAAGAAAACCCGCAAGTCGCGCTCTTAAATCCGTTTCAGTAAATCCCGTTGATCTGGCAGCAAGGCTGACATTTCACACTACATCGCCCTTGGGCATTACCTCGCCGGGGGCATAAAAAAACACTTGGGTCACAATCTATACAAATATGCCCCCAATACCCCTGCGAAGGTAACAGTTCTGATTTCCTAAAGGGTATATTTTTATTTAATACCCTTTAGGGTATTTATTGACAATATACCCCATAAGGTATATTGTTTGCTAAAAATGTTAACACTGGAGGCCAAATGAACCAGCCAATCAGAACTGTGCCACAACTTGCCTCTATCCTGCAAGGACACAGAAAGCAAGCGGGGCTTACCCAAACACAAGCTGCAAGCAAGGTGGGATTATTGGCAAAAACCATTTCAAATCTGGAAGCCAATCCTGGAAGCAGCAGCATCGCCAGCCTGTTCAAACTTCTTTCCGCGCTAGACCTTGAACTCGTCTTGAGACCGAAGGATAAGTCTTGCAGCACGAGTGAAGAGGGGTGGTAATGGGAAGACGCTCGAAAACTCAGGCACTGACTGTATGGATGAATGGAATCCCCGTGGGAACGTGGGTGATTAAACCGCAGGGCGGAAATGAATTTACCTACGACAGTAAATGGATTCAATCTTCAGCCGGGCGCCCATTGTCCTTATCAATGCCCTTACGGTTGGAGGCATACAAGGATGAGCGTGTTCGCAGCTATTTTGACAACCTGCTACCTGACAGTGACAGTATCCGGAAACGAATTCAAGAAAGATTTAGCATCTCATCCACCGGAGCATTTGATCTGCTTGCAGAAATCGGGAGAGACTGTGTTGGCGCCATCCAGCTACTACCAGTTGGGCAAGAACCCGGCGAGATTCACAGAATTGAGGGCACGTCAGTTATTGATGATGAGATAGAACGGCTACTGGATGACGCCATTTCGTCTGGTCGATATCGTCAGGGCGAAAATGATTTTCGCATTTCGATTGCGGGTGCACAGGAAAAAACCGCACTGCTGAAACATCAAGGGCAATGGATGAAGCCACACGGAGCAACGCCAACTACGCATATATTCAAGCTCCCGATCGGACGGGCCGGAGACTCCGGCATCGATATGGCCACCTCCGTTGAAAACGAGTGGCTGTGTTCCAAAATAGTTCAGGCGTACAGTATTGATGTTGCCTCTTGCGAAATGTTGGCGTTTGGCAAAAAAAGAGTGCTTGCAGTCGAGCGCTTTGACCGCAAATTATCGAATGACAAGACATGGATCATGCGCCTGCCGCAAGAAGACTTCTGTCAGGCAACAGGTACCGCTCCAGGGAAAAAGTACGAGAATGAGAGAGGGCCCGGGATCGAGAAGATCATGAATATTTTGCTAGGCTCAAAAACACCACAAGTTGACCGGGAGAACTTTTTCCGGACGCAGGTCGTCTTCTGGATGTTGTGCGCCATTGATGGTCATGCCAAGAATTTCAGCATATTCATCGAAGCAGGCGGTAGTTTCCAATTGACGCCGCGTTACGATGTGCTATCTGCCTACCCTGTACTTGGCCATGGCGCAAACATGCTTTCACCAAACAAGATCAAAATGGCCATGGCTATGGCCGTGTCAGGTACGGACCGACATTATCATTGGAATACGATCCTGCCGCGACACCTAGTAGAAACCGGTGTGCGGTGCGGGTTGCAACGGGAGTATTGTACAAAACATGTGATAGACATGGCCGAAGCAACGCCAAACGTGGTTAAGGAAATGTGGAAATTAATCCCTGCCAACTTTCCGTCAAGGGTGGTCGAGCCAATTCTGGAAGGACTTGAACACAAGGCAAAGCAACTGGTTGATCAACTGACTTAGCTTGGACGAACATTGTTATGTGTTATGCCAGCCGCTTTCCCTTACCCCGAAACGATACTTGAGCCGCCAATACTTCGAGACTTTGGGCATTACTAATTATGCCCTCCAATACCACCGCGATTGCAATAGATGGGAAAATACGGCCTAAAACAAAAAACCCTTAAACTGCATGGAGTTTAGCGGGTTTCGTGTACGGCGTTAGACGTGGTGAAACAGCAAAATGGTGCGCCCGGCGGGAGTCGAACCCACGACCCTTGGCTTCGGAAACCAATACTCTATCCAGCTGAGCTACGGACGCTTTGAAGAATGCGAAGTATAACGCAGGCCCACCACCCGCGCACGTTGTACCTGAAAACGATATGTTCGCAAAAATGGGCGGTGTGTCGCACAACCCGCAAAAATGCTATCGTGCGCCCTATGACATTTGAAAATACAGATCGATGAGTTTCGACAATCCGGACCCGGATCAGATTTGCCGCATGTTACGCAGCGTCCGCACCATAGCGGTAGTTGGCCTGTCACCCAATCCCGCGCGCCCCAGCTTCCGCGTGGCGCGTGCCATGCAAAGCCACGGCTACCGTATTGTGCCGGTGCGTCCGCTGGTGCGGGAGGTACTGGGCGAACCCGCTTACCCTGATTTGGAAAGTATCCCGTTCCAGATAGACATGGTGGACGTGTTCCGCGCGCCCCAGCATGTACCTGCCATTGTGGAAAGCTGCATTGCACTGGGTATTCACCGCCTGTGGTTACAGGATGGCGTGATCCACGAAGAGGCTGCGCAACAGGCGCAGGCGGCCGGTATTGCGGTGGTGATGGATCGCTGTATCTGGCGCGACTACTCTCAGCTATGCGCGCCATGAGCAAGATACGCTGCGCCTGGGCTGGCAAAGACCCGTTGTATTGCGCCTACCACGACGAGGAATGGGGCGTTCCTCTGCATGATGACCGCGTACTGTTCGAATTTCTGATTCTGGAAGGCGCTCAGGCCGGTTTGAGCTGGATCACCATTTTGCGCAAGCGCGAAAATTACCGTGCCGCTTTTGATAATTTCGATGCCGGGCGGATTGCCCGCTATGATGCAAATAAAATAGAATCCCTGTTGCAGGACTCGGGCATTGTGCGCAACCGGCTGAAGGTTGAGGCGGCAGTAAACAATGCGCAAAAGTTTCTCGATGTGCAGGAAAAGTACGGCAGCTTCGATGCCTTCGTCTGGCAATTCGTGGGCGGCAAACCGAAACAGAACCGTTGGCGCGGTCCCGCCGAAATACCCGCGAGTACGCCGGAATCGGACGCAATGAGCAAGGAATTGAAACGGCGCGGCTTCAAATTCGTCGGCAGTACCATTTGCTACGCGCACATGCAGGCAACCGGCATGGTAAATGACCATACCGTTGATTGTTTCAGATATTTGGAAGTCCGGAGAGAAAGTTAACTCGCAATGATTTTAAAATTTACCAAGATGCACGGCGCGGGTAACGACTTCGTAGTGCTTGATGGAGTCCGCCAGCGCATCCAGCTTAAGCCCGAGCAATTGCGCCTGCTGGCCGACCGCCATTTCGGGGTGGGCTGCGACCAGATACTGCTGGTGGAAACCACCCAATTCCCCGATGCGGATTTCCGTTACCGCATTTTCAACGCCGACGGCGGAGAGGTGGAACAATGCGGCAACGGTGCACGCTGTTTCGTGCGTTTTGTGCATGATCAGGGGCTGACACACAAGCGCGAAATCGTGGTGGAAACCAAAAGCGGACTGATTTCGCCGCGCCTGGAAGCTGATGGTCGGGTTACGGTAAATATGGGCGCCCCAATTTTCGAAGCAGCGCGCATTCCGTTCAACACCGATAGCGATAATATTGCCCAGCCGCTTGAGGTGAACGGCGAGACGGTGCTGATCACCGCCGTTTCCATGGGCAATCCGC
>CAIQPV010000524.1 GCA_903873725.1 uncultured Nitrosomonadales bacterium | reverse complement strand
GTGTGAGCGTGACCGGCGATGGGGTGACCACGTCGGCTCCGATCACGCCGGTCAAACTTGCCGCACCCGGTGCCAGGGGTGCGCCGTAGGCCGAAGTTCCGGTTGCGATGGTAGCGGCCAGCGCCAGCGGGCTGACGGTGCTTGTAATATTTCCTGCCAAGGTGACAGTGTAGTTGGCTCCACCATTGCCGTCAGAGATCGTGACTGCGCTCAGGTTTACCTGTTTGTTGCCCGCTCCTGCGTTCTTGTCGGTGTAGGCAATGGTCGCAGCCGTAACAGTATCGCCAGCAATCAGCGGAGCGGTGACTGATGTCAGGTCACTCGCCACAGTGGTATAAGTTGTGCCGCCGTCATAAACTTTGCTGACCACCGGTGCCGTCAAGGTTACTGGCGACGGGGTGATGTTGGCCATCGTGACGCCGGTAGTAGGATTGGTAAACAGAGCAAAACTAACTGCGGTACCGGTAACTGTGTTTGCGCCGCTTATGCTGTCATAGCCTGTGTAGTTGACCGTTTTCCCAATTCCTGCGTTCCAGTCAACAAAATTGGCATTACCAGGAGCCAACGTGACATCGTAGATGCCATTAACGGTAGGGTCACCCTTAAAAGTGAGGGTTGCCGCCGTGTTGCGGTCATACACTTTATTATTCGCCTGTGCGAATACCCATGCTTTTGCATCCATCGCTCCTGCCACCACCTTCGCTAGGTATGCCGCAATTTCCGCGTCCGTAGTAGAGTAACTAACCGGATTGAAACGAATTGTCGTTAATGTCGAGCTTACTTGACCGCCACCTGCGAAGGTAACCGTTCCCACACCGTTGCCGTCATTGTCGGCGATCAAAGTCACGGGAGTTGAACCGGTGTCGGCGGTAATTGCGCTATTGACAATCACGTCATTATTGGCGAGCAGAATCACGGAACCACCACCGCTGGCGGTGACCACGCCGACGCTCACGTTATGTCCGGCGCTCATGTTAATCACGGAACCATTTGCGCTGGCGGTCACAGCGGCAGTGGTAATTACATCATTCCCCGCGGCCAGAACGATTCCGGATCCCGCAGTGCTTGCGGTCATTGCGGCGTTGACGAGCACGTCATTCCCGGCGCTCAGCGTGAGGGTTCGCGGGGTTGTCCAGGTAACCGCATTGGTAACAGTGATGTCATTTGTCGCGATAATCGACCGGTCCGAACTGGCCAAGCTGGTGGTCACACTAGCAGGTGTCTCGTCTCCCCCTGCCGTGGCGATTGTGTAATCAACGGGGTCAAGCAGCCATAGACCAGTTTTGCCCTGCGGTGCCAGTGTAATGACACTCGCGCTGTCGGCAAATAATACATGGGCACCGGAGGTTTCGATGAATCCGCCGTTGCCGGAATTTATGCCACCGCGAGCCGTCAGCGTGCCGCCGATCGAAGTGTTGCCATCGGACCAGACTGCGATCTGACCGCCATTGCCGGAATTAATCGCATCGGCATTGATAATTACGCTGTTATAGAGTGACGTGTTCTGCGAATTCTGCTGCGGCCCTGCCCCATGAAAATTGCCGCCGACCAGCACCGTGCCGCCGCCCGTATTGCCGGAAACATCAATGCTTGTCGCCGCAAGGCCAACTTGATTGCCCAGCAGTTCGACGGTGCCCCCTTTACCTGACACCGCGCCCGTGCCTTTGGCTTCTATCTTACCGGACAACAGAGTGGTGCCGGTTGCGGATTGAACTGTTATCACACCGCCCTGTTCACCGTTGGCACTGAGGCTGCTGCCGACTTCGAGAGTCACGTCCTGTTTCGCACTCAGCACGATTTTGCCGCTTGCGTCCCGCACCATCTGGTCGGCATTGATGCTGCCATTGTTGATGACCACCGCGCCGAAGATGCCGATTTTGCCGCTTTGCGCAAGCACCTCGCCGAGGTTGACGGCGGCGTTATCGCTCCCCGTGACTTTGAAACTCACTCCGGGAGTGCCGGTGTCAAATATCTTTACTGACTGGCCTGCAGCAAAGATTACCCTTCCCTGCGGGCTGATGATGATGCCGCTGTTAGTGACGCTTGATCCGACCAGATAGACGCTGCCACCCGAAGGGGTGGTGATACTGCCCTGATTTTCGATCCTGCCGACAAGCGGATTGGACGTAAAATTGAGCCGACCGGCGAGAAAGTCCTGGCTATTCAGGTTGAGAGTCGAGGCTACCAACCTGTCCACGTCAATAGTTGCCCCCAGTCCGATCATGATGCCGCTTGGGTTGATCAAAAAAACCTGGCCGTTCGAGGTGAGCGTTCCGAAAATGACTGAAGGATCGGGGCCGATGACTCGATTGAGGACGCTTGAGGAGGCGTTTTGCTGGATGAAGTTAGTGGTTTCGCCCGCGCCAATCGAGAAGCCCTGCCAATTGATAATTGCCCTTGGGCTGTTGGTGATGTTTAGCGAACTACCCTGAGTGGCGAAACTGGCCTGACCGGCAACCACGACCGGAGCTATCCCATTAGCCCGTGCTTGGCTCACAACAAAGACACAAGCAATAGCCGCGCTGACAGTTGCCTGTCGCCACAAGGTAGAAACATTGTTGTCCCAGGCCATCATCATTATCTCACTCACTTCAAGCGCCCAAGCCGTCGGATGCAGAAAATGACTGGCTGCGTTCGAACTGCTTGTGCAGCAGCGCTTCGCATCAGGGTCGCCAGTGGCAATCTGTGTCCTTGGACTCGTCTAATATTCTGGATGATTCACTGCGTAGGGTCTGTGCGTTATCGCACGCAGGAGCACACCGGGCCTGATTCAAGTAACTGGCGGTGCGGAAAGTGCGGAATGAAACAGAATTGGGAACCGGCACAGCGGACGGTCAAGCAGATGAGGCAAAATTGAACAGTGTTTTTTCAAGATCCTTGCCCTTCGCGGTGTTAAGCGGGACTGGGACAGGTTACCAATTAACCATCACGCCAAACTGTCCGCGTTTGTCGCCGGTCTTTGTGTTCGTGCTGCTGCCGGCTTTGGTTACCCTGGACAAATCGAATCGGGTTGTAATATTTTTTCCGAATGAGTAACGCAAACCAAATCCCATGCTGCCTACCGAGTCGCGTACCATGACTTCGCCGGGGAGAGGAACGTTCCATCCCCGTGCGCGGTCGATGAAACCGAGCAACCTGAAACTTTGGTTCGGGAGGTCGGTTTTTTGTATAAGGTCGGGGGTATATAATTCGAAGTTAACGACAATCCCTTTGTCATTAGATACTTCGCGTTCGATGAAGCCGCGTACAGCATTCGCACCGACCAGGCCGATATCCTCATAGGAAACTATTGCGTCGCGTGTGTACTGCATATTACCCGCTACCCGGTATTGCCATTCTTTCGGCAAGACTCCCGTCAGGCTCCCATTGAACCGCAGGAGGCTGTAATCGGCTTTTGCTCCTGCCCCACGCGCAGCGCTGAAATCGCCGGAGCCGCCGTGTACCCCGCCGGAAAGATTATGCACGATGGCTGTAGAGTAGTCGGCAACATAGGCGTGCTTGGTCAACGTTCCGCCGTAGGTGATACTGAGGGGGTGTATGACAAGATCATTGCCGACGGCACCGCAAACGGCTGTACCATTGATCAGGCAATTGTTGAAATATGACCGGTAATCAAGTCCGGCGATGATTTTGGATGCATAGTCTCCGTTGCGCGGCAGGAAGTGGTTGTAGTGCACTCCATACACATTTCCCTTGCCGCTGAATGTCAGAAGATATCCGCCGACTATGGGCGAGGTTCCGGCATCGCTGCCGGAATGCGCTGCTATCAGGTCCATGCTGTCGCCCAGTGCATAGAGAGGGAAACGGTAACTGCCGGAGAGTTGGGTGACGTCCGAGACGTGACCGGGCGAGGTAATGTAATTGAGGGTCATGGCCTGGTCGCGGTTGAACAGGTTGTTATGCTGGTAGCCCACGCCGATGCGGTACATGCCGGTACTTGGACTCCCGGTGTTGTCCAGAGTGGCGAAAACCTTGTGCGGCGAACTGTCTTGTACATCTATCTCGGCATCAACAGTGTTTTCCTGTTTGCCTTGCGAGAATACGATTTCCATCTGGCGCGTGGGATTTTCATTGGCAAGCCGGAGGTTTTCGGAAAGGGCGCGTGCACTGGGCGTGGATCCTTCCGTCAGCGCCGGCAGGGAGTTCCGGATGTTGTTATTGTCGTAATACCGGTTGCCGTTCAGGGTGACTTTATCCACTACAGCTTCAAATACCTGAAAAGTGACTGTGCCGTTGGTAATATCCTGCTTCGGGGTGATGACACGTACCGCGCCGTAACCGGCGCTGCGGTATGCGCCTTCAAGTGACGCCATCGCACCCTGAATGTCAGCATAACTCCGGTTTTCGCCTTTAAGCGGGTTCAACAGGCGTTCGATGAGCCCGCTCTCAAGCAGGGTGTTACCTTTGACTTGGAAATGCTCGATGCGTACCTGTGCCGTGCTTCCGCTTGAAGCAGCGCCCCGGGATACCGGAGAAGGTGATGAAGCTACGGGGGGGGCGTCTATCCCATGAGTGACGTTGCTACCGGCCTTTACATCTTGCGCAGGTGTTTGTAAATCGGCAACTCCGTGCAATGTGAGCCAATCCCGAATCAGCAACTGTGCTTCAGCTATTTCCCCGGGAGACATTTCGGCTTCGGCCACTTTCTTGTTCTTAACTGCCATCACGTCCCCGGACGCACTCGCAAGGCTTACCCATTTATACGCCTGCATCAAATTCCGTTGCACGCCTTGGCCATTGTAGAACATTACTCCGAGATTATTCTGGGCATTCGCCAGGCCTTGCTCTGCTGCCCGGGAATACCAGGCTACTGCATCTTTTGGGTTTTGTGTTACCCCTTGTCCATTGGCGTATTTCACGCCGAGATTGAATTGCGCCATCGCATTTCCCTGCTCGGCCGCTTTGCGATACCACACCACTGCTTCCCGGTAGTTCTGCGTTACGCCCTGTCCGTTAACGTACATCACCCCAAGCCTGTACTGCGCTGACGCATTACCCCGCACACCAGCCTTGTAATACCATAACGCAGCTTTTCTGTAGTCCAGCGTCACGCCCTGCCCATTGGCGTACATCACCCCAAGCATATATTGCGCTGACGCAATATCCGGAACGGAGGCTTGCCCGTCAGTTGTGAGTTTGTTGAATTCCTCCAAGGCAACCGGATACGCTCCATTCCGGTAAGCGTCATTTGCTTCCTGCAGGCCGGCCCGAGCCTCATGACCGTATGCAAGAAGAATCGCAACCCCAAGTAATGCATAGAATATTTTCATGGTCACATTATTCATGTGACCATGCCATTCAAATTAATGGAACAGATGGAGAAAATGCTCTATGTTTGTGATTTAAGTGATTTTTTGTAAGGGAGCTGGGTGCCAGGATCGTTGGTTTTCGGAATTTGCATGAAAACTTTTTCGTGAAAGATTTCTGACGGATGGAAGTCTGTTGACCTTGGCATGCAATATTTTTCCTGTTGCTGTACCTCCGTCTTTGTTATGATGGTGTCCATCGTGAAGCTTCTGCGCACCATCTTTTCTCCACTGCTGCTCGCTTTCGTTTTGCTGTTCGCCCAGCAATCCGGAGCGGTGCACACGTTGCGCCATGCGCTCGGTGATTTAGCGCAACAACAGGAAGACAAACAGGCACCGCATTCCAGCACCTGCGAACAATGTGCAGCCTATGCACAACTGGGAAGCGCGCTCAACGTCGGCACACATGATTTAACCCTGTTACCGGTGTCTGATGAAACGGTGCAACACCGCGCCATTTCCTTCCGTTCTGTCCGCACCTTACCCGCCGTCGCACGCGGCCCGCCCCAACTCCAAAAATTCGCGTAACGCCCGCTCCGCCGATTGCGGGGTGTAGCCATTATTTTTGCGAGTTATTGCCCACCGGGCAATATCCCTGCTTACCCCATTTGGAGAATCACCATGTTCAAAACCACCGCACTATGTGTGGCGCTGCTCGCTCCGATATCTGCTTACGCGGCAACCGACGATGACTTGCACGCCATCCGCGAGGAAATCCGGCAGATGAAACAAAGTTACGAACAACGCATTCAGCAGCTGGAGCAACGACTGCAACAAGCCGAGGCGAGCAGCAAAAATGCCGAGAGCACAGCAAAGCAGGCTCAAGCTTCTGCACAACAAGCAACCCGACCTGCGGTAAGCAGCGAGGGGTCGTTCAACCCCGCCGTTTCGCTGATTCTGGAGGGCACCTACGGGCAACTCCAGCAAGACCCTGCGATTCCGGCTACCGGTTTCGCCATGTCGCCCCCCAACAATACCGGATACACCAAGGGCTTCAGCCTGGGAGAATCGGAAATCAGCATAGCCGCCAACATTGATCCGGAGTTTCGCGGCGTAGGCACGTTCTCATTGGAACCGACCGGCGGCATCAGCGTGGAAAATGGCTTCGTGCAAACCAGCGTGCTGGGCAACGGGCTTAACCTCAAATTCGGTCGCTTCTTTTCCGGCCTGGGATATCTGAACGAACAACATTCCCACACATGGGATTTTTCCGACCAGCCGCTGGTGTATCGCGTGTTGTGGGATAACCAGCTTGCCGATGACGGCGTGCAACTGAAGTGGTTGGCGCCGACTGATATGTTCGTCGAAATTGGCGGCGAGCTGGGGCGCGGGCTCGGTTTTCCGGGAACCAATCAAAACAAGAATGGTGCGGGGGCAGGCGTTCTGTTCGCACATGTTGGCGACGATGTCGGCATCGAAAACAGTTGGCGTGCCGGCGTTTCACTGCATCAGACCAGGCGCAGCAATGCGGTCAGCAATGCCGTGGATTCAACCGGTGTAACAAACAGCCTGCGCAACAGTTTCAGCGGCGACAGTCACACTGCCGGACTTGACTTTATCTGGAAATATTCGCCCAACGGCAATATCCGCGAGCGTTATCTAAAGGTGCAGAGTGAATATTTTCGCCGCAAGGAAAATGGCCAGTTAACTTACGGCAATTCAGGTACGAATCCCACCGACAGCTATGCGATTACTCAAAGCGGCTGGTATCTGCAGAGCGTGTACCAGTTTATGCCGACCTGGCGCACCGGCTTGCGCTATGACCGGCTCGATCCGGGTACTGCCAGTGTAGGCGCCTCGATCGCCAACGTTGCTGTCGGCAACAATGTTCTCGGGAATTTTGGGTTCAATCCCTCGCGTCTTTCATGGATGACAGATTACAACCCCAGCGAATTTACCCGTTTGCGTTTGCAACTGGCACACGATAATTCCAGGCAGGGTCTGCCGGACAACCAGCTATTCCTGCAATACATCATGAGCATGGGAGCGCACGGTGCGCACCAGTATTAATTTCGTCCCTCTCCCCCAGCCCCTCTCCCGCGAGCGGGCGAGGGGTGCGCGTTAGCGCGGAAGAGGGAAAACTACATTGCATCCATAAGTAATTAAGGAAAAACCATGAAAAAAATTCTCTATGCATTTCTCTGTTTGCTCCTCAGCGGCAATGCTCACGCCGCTCTCAACGTGTTCGCCTGCGAACCCGAATGGTCTGCGCTGGTGCAACAACTTGCCGGCAATCAGGCAAACATTTATACCGCCACCGGCCCGCTGCAGGACCCGCATCAGGTGCAGGCCCGACCCAGCCTGATCGCCAAGGCGCGCAGCGCACAACTGCTGGTATGCACCGGCGCGGAACTGGAAATCGGCTGGATGCCGGTAGTGTTGCGCGAATCGGGCAACAGCAAAATCCAACCGGGCAGCAGCGGTAATTTTGAAGCGGCGCAATATGTTTCCCTGCTGGAAATTCCAACGCGGCTGGATCGTGCCGACGGGGATGTGCATGCCGCAGGCAACCCGCACATCCAGACCGATCCGCGCAACTATCTGCCGATTGCGGAAGCACTCGGCAAGCGCATGATCGAACTTGATCCTGCCAACGCTGCCTACTATCAGCAGCAACTTGCCACCTTCAACCAGAAATGGCGCGCCGCCATTGCCCGCTGGGAAAAACAAGCCGCTCCATTAAAAGGGGTGCCAGTCATTGTGCATCACAAAGGCTTCCCCTATCTAAATAACTGGCTGGGACTGAAAGAAGTCGCCGAACTGGAACCCAAGCCCGGCATGGAACCCAGCGCAGCCTATCTGGGACAAGTGCTAAGTGATTTGCAGCAGCGTCCTGCGCGCATGGTGTTGCGTGCGGCTTATCAGGATGGACGGCCTACGGAATGGATTGCTGAGCGGGCACACATTCCCGCCGTAATCGTGCCCTATACCGTTGGAGGGACACCGCAGGCGACGGATTTGTTCACCCTGTTTGACGACACGATTGCACGGCTGCTGGCCGGTCTAAAATGAGTATCATTGACCTCAACATCCTGCTGCCCGCATTTATTGCGGGTTTGCTGGTACTCGCCACGCATATTCCGCTTGGCATGAAGGTACTGGAGCGCGGGGTGATTTTCGCCGATCTCGCGGTAGCGCAAATCGCCGGATTGGGGGTGGTCATAGCAGGCTTGCTGAATCTGGCCGAGCAGCCCCTACTGGTGCAACTCATTGCCGCCGGCAGCGCCCTGTGCGGTGCGGCATTGCTGGCTCTTATTGAACGCTACCTGGGTGATGTCAAGGAAGCCTGTATCGGGCTTACCTTCGTACTCGCTGCCAGCGGTGGCATCCTGTTGATGAGCAGTGACGTACACGCGGGCGAACACCTCAAGGACTTGCTGGTCGGGCAAATCCTGTGGGTGGGCAACAACCAGCTCATCGCCACCGCCCTTCTCACCGTCACGCTGCTGGCGTTGTGGCGGGTGCTCACTGAACGGCTCGGTAGTTTCGGTTTTTACGCGCTTTTCGCACTGGCTGTGACCGCCTCGGTGCAACTGGTTGGGGTGTACCTTGTCTTCACCAGCCTCATTGTTCCCGCTCTCGCCACACATCGTCTGAAAAAGCGTCGTGCTATCGTCGCCTATGCGGTCGGCGTTGCCGGTTATGCGGCGGGGCTGTTGTTATCAATTTGGAGCGATCTGCCCTCGGGCGCGGCTATCGTGTGGGCAATGGCAGCGATAGGTGCGGCGGTAATGTTCGGGAAGCGCGGCAATTAAAGATATAATTACAGCCGCAATAGCTACGCGGTCGGATTGTCTCCGGCCTGCGGACTCTTCCATGACCTCAGGACAAGCATGACCGACAAGTACGCCGTTATCGGCAACCCCGTCTCGCACAGCAAATCCCCGCTGATCCACAAGATGTTCGCGGAACAAACCGGGCAGGATATAAGCTACGAAAAAATTGAATCCCCGCTGGACGGGTTTGCCGACACCACCGCGCAACTGCGCGGAGATGGCTACAAGGGCTGCAATGTCACCGTGCCGTTCAAGTTCGAGGCGTTCCAACTTTGCAAGCAGCTTACCGGCCGCGCGCGCGCCGCGCAGGCGGTGAACACTTTGCGGTTCGAGAACGGGGAAATCCTCGGCGACAACACCGACGGCGCCGGGTTGATCGCCGACATCGAACAGAATCTGGGTTGCAAACTGCTGTTCAAAAAAGTTCTGCTGATGGGGGCAGGCGGGGCGGCACACGGCGTGATCTGGCAGCTATTCAATGCGGGCGCGAGCATTGTCATTGTCAACCGCACACTGGACAAGGCGCAACTGATGGCATCCGAGTTTACCAGCTACGGAACGGTATTCGCCAGTTCCTACGAAGGGCTGGCAGGAAAGCAATTTGATGTGGTGGTGAATGCCACGTCCAGCAGCTTGTCGAATAAACTGGCACCTTTGCCCAAAGGCGTTTTCGCACCCGGCTCGCTGGCCTACGACATGATGTATGGCAAACAGACACCTTTCATCAAGTTTGCCCGGGAACAGGGGGCGGCAATTGCTTCCGACGGGCTGGGCATGCTGGTTGAGCAGGCGGCAGAGGCTTTTTACAAATGGCGCGGCGTTCGCCCCGATACAGCGCCCGTCCTGGCTAAACTCCGCTTGCAATGAAATCACTGTGGCGCTGGACTTGGCGCATACTTGCGCTGCTGTTCGTACTACTGCTGTTTTACCAGGTGTGGATTTTCGCCCATGTGTGGTGGTGGGTGGAGCACAACCCCGCAACCAGCTCTTTCATGGAAGATCGTCTGGAAGTGCTTCAAAGCAAAAACCCAAATGCCGAATTGCAGCACAAATGGGTACCCTACGCAAAAATTTCCGACACACTGAAACAAGCGTTGATCGCCTCCGAAGACGCCAAGTTTGTTGACCACGAAGGCTTTGACTGGGAAGGTATCCAAAAGGCTTACGAGAAGAACCTGAAAAAGGGCAAGATCGTCGCGGGGGGATCCACCATCAGCCAACAACTGGCCAAAAATCTATTTCTCTCCGGCAAACGCACGCCGTGGCGCAAACTGGAAGAAGCAACGATCACGGTAATGCTGGAAAAAATGATGGACAAGGAACGCATTTTCGAGATCTATCTGAACGTGATCGAATGGGGTAATGGTGTGTTCGGCGCGGAAGCGGCGGCACGCCATTATTACGGTATCAGCGCGTCGCAACTATCCACCTTGCAGGCAGCCAAACTTGCCGCGATGGTTCCCAATCCGCGCTATTACGACAAGCACCGCGAGGCAAAAGGCCTGCTGCGCAAGACCGACATCATTATGGGACGGATGGGGGATGTGGAGATTCCGTGACAACGGTCAATTTACCACACGAATTTGATAGCGCATGCACTATTTCAGCGGCAAGGACGCGGAGCGTCCGCGGCGGCGTTACCACGCATAACCAGCGACTTAGCTGCGGTATTTTGCAGCTTAGTCGAATGGCTAGTTAGTTCATCAGAGCGTAGGAACGATATATTGACTGGTTTCGCGTTGCTCCACCCATCCTACCCTGTAAGGAGTATCCTAGTGCCCCCACTTTGCAAAGCATATCTTGTGTCCTTGCAAACCCCACCGAAAGGAATATCGTGACAACCAGGAAAGCCAGCCCCAAAACACCGGACAAACCTGCTACTCCGAATTCTGTTCAAGAATCCCGAAATAACCCCGCAGGCTGTTTCCCCATCGTCGGCATCGGTGCTTCCGCCGGCGGGCTGGAGGCATTTGAACAATTTTTCCGCAATGTTCCTGCTTCCAGCGGTATGGCTTACGTGCTGGTATCACACCTTGATCCGGATCACGCCAGCATGCTCACCGAAATTCTGCAGCGTTCGACCACCATGCCGGTAGTGGAGGCGCTGGATCAGGTGAAGGTTTTACCTGACTGCGTGTATGCGAGTCCGCCCAACCGCGACATGTCGATCTTCCATGGCGAGTTGCAATTGAGTGCGCCGGACATGCCGCGCGGACAACGCATGGTGATCGACGCTTTCCTGCGTTCGCTGGCCGAAGACCAGGGCGAAAATGCCATCGGTATCATTCTGTCCGGTACTGGTACCGACGGAACTTTGGGGTTGCGCGCCATTCAGGGTGCAGGCGGAATTTCCCTGGTGCAAGATCCGGTTACCGCAAAATACGACGGCATGCCGATCAGTGCGATACAGGCGGGTTACGCCACCTATGTCCTGCCGGTGGATAAAATGCCGGAGAAAATGCTGACCAGTCCACGCAATTCTGGCCTGCAACAGGACAAGCCGCAACCCGCACCCGCCGGAGGAGGCTTGAACCGGATATTGATGCTGTTGCGCTCCGGCACCGGTCACGATTTTTCGCTGTATAAAAAAAGCACCATCGGCCGCCGCATCGAGCGCCGCATGTCGCAACATAACCTCGAAGACACGGAAGTTTATGCGCGTTACCTCAAGGAACATCCGGCAGAAATTCACCTATTGTTCAAAGAACTGCTGATCAATGTCACCAGTTTTTTCCGCGACACGGAGGCATTCGTCGCGTTGAAACATGACATTTTGCCGCTGTTGATGAAAAACAAACCGGAAGACTATGTATTCCGGGTTTGGGTCGCCGGTTGCGCCACCGGCGAAGAAGCCTATTCCATCGCCATTCTGCTGCGCGAGATGATGGATGAAAATCACAAGGATTTCAAGACCCAAATCTACAGCACCGACTTGGACGAGGATGCCATCGCCATTGCGCGTGCAGGCATCTATCCACTGAACATTGTGCAGGATGTCTCGGCGGAACGGCTACGCCGTTTTTTCACCAAGGAAGACGCCGGCTACCGCGTAAAAAAAGAAATTCGCGAAATGATCGTGTTCGCCACACAGAACGTGATCAAGGATCCACCCTTCACCAAACTGGATATCCTGAGTTGCCGCAACCTGATGATCTATCTGGAACCCGAGTTGCAAAGCCGGGTCATTCCGGCATTTCACTACGCTCTGAAACCGGGAGGAGTCCTGTTTCTTTCCCCGTCGGAGAGCATCGGCAGCCATACCGAATTGTTCACGCCGCTTAATCGCAAATGGAAATTTTATCAGACCCTGCCCTCGGTCGCTTCCACCCGCGCAGTCATGTCCGGCGGACTGACATGGACAAAGGACGACAACAGGAAAGGCACAGACGAGGCGATTACCAAGATCAAAGAAACCGACTTCGCCGAATTGACCAGGCGGGTGCTGCTCCAGTCCTACGCTCCGGCCTCGGTAGTGACCAATCCGAAAGGGGATATCCTGTTCGTGCACGGCGACACCGGCAAGTATCTGCGCCCGGCCCCCGGCCAGGCCAGCCTCAACGTGATTGAAATGGCGCGGGAAGGACTGCAACTCGAATTGCGTGCGGCTATCCATACCGCAACCGAAAATAGTGCTCCGACCCTGAACCGGGAAGTCTCTTTCGGCAGCAAAGGCGACTATAGCCGGGTAAGTTTCAGCGTGCGCCCGCTGCCTTACCCGGATGCCAACAACGGTTTGCTTCTGGTGAGTTTTCTGGAAGTAATGGAACCGAAGCCCGCCCCTGCTGCAACTGCCCAGGCTTCATCAGTCAAACCGGCGCGGGGAAAACGACCTGAAGCGGATGTCTTGCAACGTGTCGAAGCACTTGAACGCGAACTGACTTACACCAAGGAAAATCTCCACGCCACCATCGAGGAACAGCAAGCTTCCAACGAGGAACTCAAATCGACCAACGAGGAGATGCAATCCACCAACGAAGAACTCCAGTCCACCAACGAAGAGCTGGAAACATCAAAGGAGGAACTGCAATCCGTTAACGAAGAACTGGTTACGGTGAACGCCGAACTGCAGGATAAAATCGAACAACTGGCCGGCATGCAAAACGACATGAAGAACCTGCTGGACAACATCAACGTCGGCACGGTGTTCCTCAACGACGCACTCAACATCAAGCGCTTCACCCGCGAGGCGGCAAAGGTTTACCGCCTGGTTGCTTCGGATGTCGGTCGTTCCCTGGCCGATATAAAATCGGACATTGAAGGCGATGACCTGCTCGTCGATGCGCAGGCCGTGCTTGAATCTCTGGTACCGCGTGAACGCGAAGTGCGCACTGTCAATGGCGAGTGGTATCTGGCGCGCATCCAGCCCTACCGCACACTGGACAACGTCATAGACGGTGTTGTGCTGACCTTTGCCAATATCACCAAACGCATCCAGGCCGAATCCGCCAGCGAGGACGCGCAGAAATTGGCCGAAAGTATTGTGGACACCGTGCGCGAACCGCTCATTGTCCTGGATAGCGACCTGAAAGCCGTTTCAGCCAGCCGCTCGTTTTATCAAAATTTCCGGGTCACACGGGAAGACACTGTTGGTCGCCTGCTGTTTGAATTGGGCAATCACCAGTGGGACATTCCAAGACTGCGGGAACTGCTGGAAACCATCCTGCCGGGTAATCAGGTTCTCGAAGGTTATGAGGTCGAGCATGACTTTCCCGCCATCGGCAAACGCAGGATGTTGCTTAACGCGAGGCGCATCACCGGAAAGACCGGCGAGACACAATTGATCCTGCTGGCGATAGAAGATATTACGGAACGGAAATAACGCAGACAGGATGACCCTGCTGTGAATTTGAAGGAATCACCATGATTAACAAACCTATTGATCCGGCCATCCTGCGCGCTGAAGCCGAAGCGAAAATCACGCGCAAGCCGGTCAAGCTGGTGAATCCGCAACCGCAGGAGGAACTATTGCACGGGCTCATGCACGAACTCCGCGTGCACCAGATAGAACTGGATATGCAAAATGAAGAGCTGCGCCGGCTTCAGGTTGCCCTGGAAGAATCGCGCGACCGCTATGTCGATCTTTATGAGTTCGCTCCCGTCGGTTACCTCACGCTCAGTACTGAAGGCGTGATCACCGGGGCGAATCTCACCGGTGCCTCAATGCTGGGTGTGGATCGCAAGAATCTGCTCAAACGCCGCTTTTCACATTTGGTCATACCAGAAGACCGGGTTCGCTGGCAGCAATATTTTCTGCAAGCGCATCAACCCGGAGAGAGGCAAGTTTGCGAACTGGCTGTTCAGCGCCCGGATGGATCGGTACTACAAGTCCGCGTGGATTCCCAATACAGAAAGCTCGACAGCGCGCCCGAGTTACGCATTACGCTGGTTGACATCACTGAACTTAATCGCTGAGCAAAGTTTCATTAACTGGGTGATCATCCAGGCCGCATACACGCCGGAAGGCAGGGCACTCATTACATAGGTTAATTTTCCGGGATCACCAAAATCAGGAGGCTGAAATAGTATATTAAATCAATGTATATTAAATCAATGTGCGAACTTGATCCTTTCCTTTATACTTAACACTATAAAAATAGTTGTCGGCAGACAGGGAGCTGTGATCGAAATCGTGATTCCAATTTTGTATTTGCTGTCAGGAATTTTTGTTTATTCTGCGGTAAATCATCTTAGCGTTGGGTTGAGTCGGCCATACGACCATACTCACCTGCTGTTTGCCGTCTTGTCTTTGTTGATGGTGCCCTTCGCGTTATTTCTTGCCCGTACCCTTCAGGCGCAAGACTTGGTCGAGTTTGTCCGGGCACTCAAGTGGAATATATCGGCCGGACTCCTGTTTTTTCTTTTGTTCCCCTGGTTTATAGCTCTTTACACCGGGAAACACCTGCGCTTTTTGCAGGCTGTGCTAAGCCTGACGTTCGCGGTACTGTTCGTTGTCAATCTGACGCAGTCCGGCAGCTTGCAATACGACCACCTTGAGGGACTCCATACGCTGCTTCTGCCATGGGGTGAATCGATCATCAGTGGGGAAGGCCACAACGGCCCTTGGGCTTACATTACCATCGCCGCTATTCTGGCAACGTTCGGATACGTGTTGTACTCTTTGGGCAGTGTGTATCATCGTGACCGTTGGGGTGCGGACTTCGCCATGTTGCTCGCCATCGGTCTGTTCACGCTCACCTCGATCGAGGGTTTGCTGGTGCGGCTGTCGATTCTGGACTTCGTCCCGATTGGCCCGTTTGGCTTCCTGGCAATGGTGATCGTCATGAGCACGGCGCTTTCCCACGAAACGCAGAAAAGGTTGCGCAAGTCCGAGCGCAAGTTCCGTTGGTTGTTTGAGAAATCGCCTGCCGCCCTGGTCGCAATCGATCCGGCAAACGGTCGTTTCGTGCAAGCAAACAGCATCGCGCTGAACATGTGCGGCTACGATGCCGAGGAATTCCTGACCAAGACAGTGGCGGACCTGACCTTTCCCGACTATCTCGCGGAAACCCGACAACTCAACGAGCAACTTGCCAAGGGACTGACCGAACACGTGAGCTACGAAAAACGCTATCTCAGGAAAGACGGGAGCAGTTTTCCGGGACAAACGTCCATCTCTGTTCTGAAGGATGAAAACGGCAAGATCATAAGCATCGTCGGCAGCACCATCGATATCACCGGGCAAAAACGGATTGAAGATACCCTGCGCGAGCAGGTCTCCTTCTTTCGGACGATAGCCGAAAATAGTAATGATCTTATCGCGGTGCTGGATTTGAAAGGACAGCGGCTCTATAACAGTCCTTCATACGCCAAACTTTTTGGCGATGTTGAATCCATCAAAGGCACCGACTCCTTCGCCGAAATACATCCGGATGACCGTGACCATATCAAGCGTGTGTTCAATGAAACGGTGGAATCCGGCACAGGTATGCAAGCCGAGTTTCGCTTTGTCCTGGCGGACGGCAGTATTCGACACATGGAATCACGCGGCGGGCTGATCAGGGATAGCCAAAACCATGCAGCGAGTGTTGTCGTCGTATCCCGCGACATTACCGAGCGAAAACTGGCAGAGGAGGAAATCTTCAATCTGGCGTTCTATGACATGCTTACCGGCTTGCCGAACCGCCGATTGCTGAATGACCGGCTGGTTCAAGCGATGGCCTCAAGTGCACGCAGCAGTCGTTTTGGCGCAGTGATTTCCATCGACCTTGATAATTTCAAACCGCTCAATGACCTGCATGGACATTCGGTAGGCGACTTGCTATTACGGGAAGCGGCGCGCCGTATCAGTCATTGTGTGCGCAAAGTGGACACCGTCTCTCGTTATGGTGGCGATGAGTTCGTGATATTGCTTAGCGAACTTAATGTTGATCATGCGAAGTCCACCGAGGAAGCCGGTACCGTGGCCGAAAAAATACGTGTTGCCCTGTCCGAGCCTTACCTGCTGATGTTCCGGCAGGACGAAAAAGAGGAAGTCACGGTGACCCACCATTGCACGGCGAGCATCGGCGTAATCTTGTTTATCAATCACGCCAACAGCGTGGATGAAGTTTTAAGGCGGGCCGATTTGGCAATGTACAAGGCGAAAAACGGCGGGCGCAATTTGACGCATTTTTATAATTAACCCAATCAACAAAGCAGACAGGTTTTTCCCGGTACTACACCTGTTGGATAATCGAAGCCTCTAGTCACGAAGGTTTCGGCGAATTGAATTATTGTGTCTCGCGTCTTATGAAATGGTTTGACAGGGGATTGTCATCTGGCATAAAATTCGCGCCCTTCGAGATTTTACTAATCATTAGTTTTTTAGGAAATGCCATGAAAACATTTTCCGCTAAGCCACAGGAAGTCCAGCACGACTGGTTTCTGGTGGACGCCGCAGACAAAGTACTGGGCCGTTTGGCAAGCCAGATCGCAGCACGCCTGCGCGGCAAGCACAAAGCCATTTATACTCCCCACGTGGACACCGGCGATTTTATCGTCGTGGTCAATGCAGACAAGCTGCGCGTGACCGGCAACAAGACCGAGGCCAAGGTATATCACCGTCATACCGGTTATCCGGGCGGACTGTACACTACCAACTTTGCCAAGTTGCAGGGGCGTTACCCTGACCGCATTCTGCAAAAGGCTGTAAAAGGCATGTTGCCGAAAGGCCCGCTCGGTTACGCCATGTTGCGCAAGCTGAAGATTTACGCCGGCACGGATCATCCGCACGTCGCACAGCAACCGAAACCCATTGACTTGTTGAAAGCATAATCATGAGCGTTAATTACAACTATGGCACCGGCCGTCGCAAAAGCGCGGTAGCACGTGTGTTTATCAAGCCCGGCAAAGGCGACATCATCGTAAACGACAAGCCGGTGGACATATTTTTCTCACGCGAAACCGGACGCATGGTTGTGCGTCAGCCGCTGGAGCTGACCGAGATGATGGGCAAATTTGACATCATGGTGAATGTTTCCGGCGGCGGCGAGTCCGGCCAGGCCGGTGCAGTGCGTCATGGCATTACCCGCGCGCTGATTGACTACGATGCGAACCTCAAGCCAACCCTGAGCAAAGCCGGTCTGGTGACCCGCGATGCACGCGAAGTGGAACGTAAAAAAGTCGGCCTGCGCAAGGCGCGCCGCCGCAAACAGTTCTCCAAGCGATAATCCTGTCCTGAGTTTATCGAAGGATCGCAGGGATTGTCCGACAAAGCCGCCTTCGGGCGGTTTTGTCTTTTCCGTTGTATCATTCGGTCATCAGATGGTTTTGTAGGCTGGTGGTGAGCTTGCGAACCCCAGCATCTGCAATCCGGAAACGCTGGGGTTCGTGCCTGTGTCAACTCTGCATCGAGCTTGCTCGATAGCAGATTGCCTGACTTTGTTGCACCACCAGCCTACGGCATTGCGCCCAATCTTTTTGTTGGACGGCTCTATAACGCAGATAACAGGGAGTAATTGAATTCAGGAGCAAAACATGATCAAGGTTGGCATTGTAGGCGGCACAGGTTATACAGGGGTGGAATTGCTGCGGCTGCTGGCGCTCCATCCGCAGGTGGAATTACGCTCGATTACATCGCGCGCAGACGCGGGCGAACCGGTCAGCCAGATGTTTCCCAGCTTGCGCGGCCATGTGGATTTGTGTTTTGTCCACCCGGACGAGGCACTTCTGGATCAGTGCGATGTGGTGTTTTTCGCCACACCCAATGGCATAGCTATGCATCAGGCCCGTGGCCTGCTCGATGCGGGCGTGAAGGTGATAGACCTGGCGGCGGATTTTCGTATTCAGGATGTGGCGGAGTGGGAGAAATGGTATGGCATGAGCCACGCCTGCCCCGACCTCGTTGCTGAAGCGGTGTACGGCCTGCCGGAGGTCAATCGCGAGCAGATTCGGCAGGCGCGTCTGGTGGCCAATCCGGGCTGCTATCCGACCGCAGTACAGCTCGGCTTCATTCCATTGCTGGAAGAAGGGTTGGTGGATATCAGCGGATTGATTGCCGATGCAAAATCCGGCGTATCCGGTGCCGGGCGCAAGGCCGAAGTCGGTATTCTGTTTGCCGAATCATCGGATAATTTCAAGGCCTACGGCGTGGCGGGTCATCGTCATTTGCCGGAAATCCGGCAGGGGCTGGCGCGGGTGGCGCAGCATGAAGTCGGCCTGACCTTCGTGCCCCACCTGACGCCGATGATACGCGGCATTCACGCTACGCTGTATGGCCGGTTGAAACGCGATGTGGATTTACAGGCGCTGTTTGAACAGCGTTATGCCAACGAGCCGTTTGTTGATGTGATGCCTGCGGGCAGCCAGCCTGAAACACGTTCGGTACGCGGCTCGAACCGTTGCCGCATTGCGGTTTATCGTCCGCAGCAAGGTGATACGGCGGTGGTGCTTTCGGTCATTGACAATCTGGTCAAGGGCGCGGCGGGTCAGGCGGTGCAGAATATGAACATCATGTTCGGCTTGCCGGAATCCACTGCGCTGTCCATCGTTCCTTTGCTGCCCTGACGTGCTTACAATACGCCAACTCAAGCGCAAGTTCGGCATTTCTGCGCCACACTTGGCGGTGCGTCCGCATGTTCCGTGGTATGTGCGTTGGGCCATCGCGTTGCCTTTTGTGTTGCTGGCCTGCGGGTTGGTATGGCTGGCTTATGATTCCGGCCTGGAATTCGCCGGCTTTCATCGCGGTCAAGCGGAGCAGGAATTAACCCGGCTACGCGAGCAGGTTGCCGACCTCAAGGTTGAAAATGCCCGTTTAGCCAGCCAGGCAGCATCATTTGAAAGGCAAGCGCAGGTTGAACAAGCCGCCAATCAGGAAACCGGAAAACAGCTGAAAGGGTTGAATGAGGAAAACGCCCGCATTCAGGAAGACCTGGCGTTTTTTCAGGGGCTGAGTTTGTCCGGCAAGCACGGGCCGGAACTGTCTATACACCGGCTGAAAGTAGAACATGACGCCTTGCCCGGTGAATACCGCTATCGCCTGCTGTTGGTGCAAAGCGGGTCTGACCGGGCGAAAGACTTTCAGGGTAGCTTGCAATTGCTGGTCAATATCCAGCGCAATGGAAAGAAAGCGGTAATGGTATTTCCGCAGGAGAATACCGCACAAGATGCTGCATACCAGTTGAATTTCAAGTATTATCAGCGTGTGGAGCATAGTTTCCAGTTGCCGCCGGATACGTTGGTCGAAAGTATTCAAGTGAGGGTTTTTGAGCGCGGTGCAAGTGAACCTAAAATCCAGCAGAACGTAACTTTGTCTTGAGGAATGGAGAGTGTCATGTTTGGTAAACGGCAAAGCAAGCCGAAAAACCGCATTGATGCGTTGATCGGAGCGGAAACCAGAATAGAGGGCAACATCAGTTTCAGCGGGGGTTTGCGCGTGGACGGAGAAGTCAACGGCAACATCGTGGCGGTGCCGGGCAAGCCCAGCACGCTGGTGCTGAGCGAACACGGCCGCGTCAACGGTGAAATCAGCGCGACGCACCTGATGTTGAACGGGGTAGTAGACGGACCTGTGCGTGCGGCAGAATATTTGGAACTACAAAGTAAAGCCAGGGTCACAGGGAACGTGCATTACAAATCGCTGGAAATCCAGTTGGGTGCGGTCGTTGAAGGCAGGCTTATCCACCTGGCAGATGCAGTGTCGGACAAAGTGGTAGCGTTCAAGCTGAACAGTGGTGCGGATTAACCAATTTTTCAAGGAGGCAACATGAACACATTAACTGAATTGCAAGACCCGCTGCTGTTTACCGACAGTGCGGCAAACAAGGTCAAACAATTGATCGAGGAAGAAGGCAACACAGACTTGAAACTGCGCGTGTTCGTCAGCGGCGGCGGCTGTTCCGGTTTCCAGTATGGCTTCACTTTCGACGAAGTGGCCAATGATGACGACACCGTGCTGACCAAGAACGGCGTCCAGTTGCTGATTGACCCGATGAGTTTCCAGTATCTGGTGGGTGCGGAAATAGACTATTCGGAAGGACTGGAAGGTTCGCAGTTCGTCATCAAGAACCCGAACGCAACGACCACCTGCGGTTGCGGATCTTCTTTCTCGGTTTGATTTGTCAGGTATGCCGGAAAGTTGCGGGGCGCTTTGCGTCCCGTGATTTTTGGAAAGTAACGAACACCCTGAATACCTGAAAGTTCGGCATCTTGAATCCATGGCGCTGCCATATTCGCACGCGCAGTTGCAAGAATGATACTGTCGGCCATCGGCAGCATTAACTCGCAGGAAAGCTTTGCGGCACTGAGCGGAAGCGGCACATCAAGCTCGATCACATGCCTTTGCCGCATCAATACGATGGCCTTCAATGCATCGCACTCGGTTCGCTGTTGCAATACTCGGAGTACATCACCTTCTGCTTAGGCCGGCTTGTACAAAGGATTTCAGACATCTCCAAGATCGGGATTGAGATAGACTCAGAATAGAACGGGCCAGATCACCGCACAAGGTTGTCCGCCATCCGAGTTGCAGAAATACCTCAACTTTCTCGTATACGATGAAAGTTGAGTTCGTCGACCTCCGGGTCAAAGTCCGGTTCCAACGTACCCTGATACTTCGCCCTCTTCTCATTCAAGAGTGTCTGATGCTCTGCTTCTTCGTCTCTAAGGCTCTTGATCAGTTCTCGAACTGTGGCATCCTGAATACCCTGCAAGATACGGTCATAAAACTCGTAAGCTTTGATTTCAGACTCCATTGCGACTTCCAAGGCGTGCCGTGGGGACATGTAGCGTATTGCTTTTCCGGTATCAGGGGCTTCGATATCGTTCCCAATCATGTTCTTCGTGACGCGTGAAGGAGCATCGCCAAAAAGCAAATGTCTTCGTTCTGCAATTTCAATTCCGTGACGCTGCTCGTTTCGAGCCATCATGGTAAAGAAATTCGCCGCATCGCCGGGATACCGTTGCCCGAGTTGGTCTGCAAACAAGAGGTAGCGGTCTTCCGCTTCCTTTTCGATCAGCACTGCCATATCGAGTGCATCCTGCAAATTAAGAGTTGAAAAATCAAATTGAATAGTCATTAACTTCTCCTGGGGATAGAGGTATTTCCATAAGGATAGGAAATTCAATTGCACTTAACAAGAGTATCCACTTGTTTTGTGCTCATAGTCAATCGCCAAATTCCAGTAAAACATACCTGATTGGATAACAAACTGTGTTTTCTATCCTTCAAGTTGCTATTACGCCATGCAACACTAACATAATTTGATGATGGTCAAAACATCTATGCCGGATAAATCGCGCCGAGTATGCAGGGATGGCGCGCACCGGTGACGGCGGGCAGATTGGCAGTTAACCCGTGCAAAGCTTGTTGCGCCAGCCAGGCGAAAGCGATGGCTTCCAGATAATCACTGTCCACGCCCAGAACGTTGGTTGTTTGCACGGTGCTGTCAGGAAGCAGGGATGCGAGGCGGTTATGCAAGGTCAGGTTATGTGCTCCGCCACCGCATAAATAAATTTCTTTTGCTTCAGCGCAGTGTTGCTGAATGGCTTGCGCGATAGTGCGGCAAGTCAGCTCCAGCAGGGTGGCTTGTACGTCTTCTGCCCGTTCATCGCCCTGCATTTTATCTTGTAGCCATGCCGGGTTGAATAAATCACGCCCGCTACTCTTGGGCGGAGGAAATGCAAAGAATGGCTCACTGAGCATTTGTTCAAGCAGCGCCGGCAACACCTTGCCCGTCGCTGCCCATGCTCCGCGCTCATCATAAGGCTTGCCGAGGTGTTGCCCACACCATGCGTCCATCAGAAGGTTGCCCGGTCCGCAGTCGAAACCTGTCGTGGGAAGATCAGGTGACAGGTCGGTAAGATTGCTGATACCGCCGATGTTGACGATGACACGATGAATGTCCGGATGACGCAACACCTTGTCATGGAAGGCTGGTACAAGCGGCGCACCTTGCCCTCCGGCAGCAATGTCGCGGCTGCGGAAGTCACTGACCACGGTGAAGCCGGTTAATTCTGCAAGCAGTGCGGCATTGCCCAGTTGCAAGGTATAGCCGTGTTCGGGGCGATGACGGACAGTCTGGCCGTGGCAGCCGATGGAGCGCACCTGATTCGGCGTGATATTGCTTTTTTGCAGGAGAGCTGCTGTTGCAGTTGCATAAAGGCGCGCCAGCTCGTTGCCGGTCATTTGTGCTTGATGCAGTTCATTGTTTGCGGGGTGATGCAGGGCGAGCAATGTATTCTTGAGTGGCTGCGCGTAAGCCTGATAATGCGTGCCTGTTAACTGAACCTGCCCGTCGGAGAACTCAACCAGTGCGGCGTCAATACCGTCCAGGCTAGTGCCGGACATGATGCCTACATAGAGTTCCGGGTTATTCATTTAGACAATGGAGCTTCTAAAATCCTCCCTTTAGTCAAGCTTGGCCACGCTGGTATTGCTCAACAAACCCAGGTTATCAGTCAGGCGACGGCTTGTTTCTTCAAAAGCGGCTTTCTGCGACGCGCTGATCGGGGTAGCATTCGGCAGCGCGACACGCAAGGGGTCGCGTTGTTCGCCGTCTATCCTGAATTCGTAGTGCAGATGCGGGCCGGTGGCCCATCCGGTCATGCCAACGTAGCCTATGACTTCACCCTGCCCGACATGCTGACCACGACGGAGTCCGCTGGCGAAGCGGGACAGATGCCCGTACACGGTCGAATAGCGGCCCTGGTGGTTGACCATGATTACGTTGCCATAGCCAGTCTGCTGACCAACGAAGGCTACAGTTCCGTCCGCTGTGACTTTAACCTTGGTTCCAATCGGTGCCGCATAGTCCACGCCTTTATGGGCGCGCCATTTTTGCAGTATCGGATGGAAACGCGCGGAAGTAAAACCGGAACTGATCCGCGAAAATTCCACGGGGGAACGCAGGAATGCCTTGCGTACACTCTTGCCGTCGGGAGTGTAATAATCACCGTGGGTGCTGTCGGTTTGGAAAAATACCACGCGATAAGCCTTGCCCTGATTGACAAACTCGGCAGCCTGGATACGCCCGTTACGCACCGGCTCGCCGTTGCTGTAAGTCACTTCGTAGGTGACGGAGAATTTGTCGCCTTTGCGCAGGTCGCGGTGGAAATCAATATCGCCGCCGAAAATCTCAGCCAATTGACTGGTCGTTGCATCCGGCAAACCGGCTTCGTCAGTTGCATCAAACAAAGTGGTTTTGATCGTGCCGGTGCGCATGGTCAGCCTCTGCTCAAGCTGGGGAGGCAGCACGCTGACCTTGAAGCCGGATTTGTTTCCCGTTATTTTTTCGATAACGACCTGATTGCCGCCATTGTTCAGAT
The DNA here is from genome assembly GCA_903873725.1 of uncultured Nitrosomonadales bacterium. GTDB lineage: Bacteria > Pseudomonadota > Gammaproteobacteria > Burkholderiales > Gallionellaceae > CAIQPV01. The sequence continues at coordinate 1,188 of CAIQPV010000524.1, read as the reverse complement.
AGCGCAATGCCTGCAGGCTGCCATCCGCCCCGGTTTCTGCTTGCACGGTCTTGCCGACGGCAAGCTGGCGAAAGGATTCGGCAGCCTTGTCGTTGCGCAGGAATTCACCGGCAGAGGCGTCTTCCACATTCATGCGCCGCAACAGTTCGACTACGGTATCACCACGTTGAACATGTTCACTCCGCCAAAAATTGGCAGCACGGTCGGTAACCGGAGTGGCTTGCGGGAGAGATATTTCTTCCACCACGGTTTTTAGCGGCGCGGAAATGATCCCGGTTTGTGGCATGATGCCGAATGCAGTGACCACACCGAGTAAAGGCAGGCTGGACATGGCTACAAGCCAGCGTAATTTCAATTTACGTTCTTGTGTCAGTGTTTTTTGGGTTAACATTTGCGCCTTTCCGGCTGTAGCGTTCTTCAGGGGCGCGAACGCTTTTTGTTCAAAGTGGGCGCCACTTTACCAGAAAGTGGTCGTATTTCAAAATCCGCCCGGTCAGATTCGGCCACAGGGACAGAAGGCGCAGAACTACAGGTTTGCTGCAAGGAAACGGAAATGGGCGACAAACTGTATGGTTTCAGGAACTAACGAGAGCAACATATGGCACAACAAGAAACACTGGATTTAATCAAACGTGGCTGCAATGAATTGCTGCCGGAAACCGAACTGCTACAAAAATTGGCATTGGGTCGTCCGCTACGCATCAAGGCCGGGTTTGACCCCACCGCGCCCGATCTGCATCTCGGGCATACCGTACTGCTTAACAAAATGCGCCAGTTGCAGGAACTGGGACATCACGCATTGTTTCTGATCGGCGATTTCACCGGCATGATAGGTGATCCAACCGGAAAGAACGCTACCCGCCCGCCGCTGTCGCGCGAGCAAGTGCTAACCAATGCGCAGAGCTACCGCGAACAGGTGTTCAAAGTGCTTGATCCCGTCAAGACCGAGATTGTGTTCAACTCCACCTGGATGGATAAATTCAGCGCGGTTGACCTGATCAAGCTGGCGGCCACGCATACCGTGGCACAGATGCTGGAACGCGACGATTTCGGCAAGCGCTACAAAAACAACCAGCCCATTGCCATCCACGAATTCCTCTATCCGCTGGTACAAGGCTATGATTCCGTTGCGCTCAAGGCTGACATGGAACTGGGCGGCACCGACCAGAAATTCAACCTGCTGATGGG
>CAIQPV010000523.1 GCA_903873725.1 uncultured Nitrosomonadales bacterium | reverse complement strand
CTGTGCGCCATCTTTCCATTCTTCCTTCTTCATCAGGATAGGCTGGACAATGTGATCGGAATATTTGCGGATGATGGAACGTATTTTCTGGCCGCTGAGCAGGTCATCCTGCCCTTCCCGCAGATGCAGGACGATTTCGGTGCCGCGTGCAGCCTTGTCCACCATCTCAATGACGAACTCGCCGCCGCCATCCGACTCCCAGCGCACGCCTTGGTCGGTTTTCTCGCCGGCGCGGCGGGTCGTCACTGTTACCTTGTCGGCGACGATAAAAGACGAATAAAAGCCCACGCCGAATTGTCCGATCAGGTTCGCATCCTTCTGCTGGTCGCCGGAAAGCCGCGAAAAGAACTCGCGCGTGCCGGATTTGGCGATGGTGCCGAGGTTGGTGACAACCTCGTCGCGGCTCATCCCGATACCGTTGTCGTTGATGGTCAACGTTCGAGCAGTTTTGTCGTAACTGATGCGAATATTCAGTTCGGAATCATTTTCAAACAGGCTGGCATTATGCAGCGCCTCAAAGCGCAACTTGTCGCTGGCATCCGCCGCATTGGAAATCAGCTCGCGCAGGAAAATCTCGCGGTTCGAATACAGCGAATGGATCATCAATTGAAGAAGTTGCTTAACCTCGGCCTGAAAGCCCAGGGTTTCACGGTTGCCAGTTACGTTGTCGGACATGGTTTTCTCCATATAGTTACAGGAAGGACGTGCGGGTAGATGGGGGCGGTTTTGCCGGTTTCAAGAGGGATGGGTTCACGGAATGCGGCTTTTACGCCAGATTTTTAAATCCCGGGCGGACGTTCGACAAATCCCCAAGTATTGTCATCATGGTTGCGGCAGAACAAAGCGCGTCAACGGGGCGATATGTTATCCTAGACCGCAGTTGATTCCATGCATTTTCCGATGAAGTTCCTATTGTATGCATTGCTGTTGCTCCCTCTTGTTGCGGCTGCGGACCAGGACGCTGATTTCCTCGCCGCGCGCGATGCATTTCGCGCCGGGAATACCGCACGCTTTGAGAACCTTGCTGCCCGCCTGAAGAATTCCCCGCTGGAACCGTACCTTGCCTATTATCGCTTGCGCCTGCAACTGGAAACAGTTGATTCGGCAACCATTCAGGCATTTTTGGCACGCCCTGACGACACTCCGGTGATTGACCGCTTGCGCGGAGAATGGTTGAAGCTGCTTGGCAAAAGAAAACAATGGGATGCCTTCTCGGCAGAGTATCCGCATTTGCTGAACGAGGATACTGAGCTGGGCTGTTATGCGCTGCAATCGCGTCTACGCACGCAGGAGAGCGAGACAATGCAGGAGGCACGCAAGTTGTGGTTATCCGGCAGCGAAGATATGCCTGAGAGTTGCACTCCTTTGTTCGATGCGGCGCTCGCTGGCGGCGCCATCAGCGAGGCCGATGTGTGGTTGCGCGTGCGCCTTGCCCTGGAAGCCGGTAATGTGTCGCTGGCCGGACATTTGTCCGCAAAATTGCCCATGGAACACCGGTTGCCGGTTGCCGCACTGTCCGGGGCGGCAGCAAACCCGCAGCGTTATCTCGGCAAGGTCAATTTGGAAAACGCCGGCGAAGCTGAGCGGAGAGTGGCGCTTTTTGCGTTACAACGTCTTACCAAACAATTGCCGCAATTAGCCTTTGTGCAGTGGGAAAAAGTTGCGGCTCATTTCAATGCGGAGGAACAACATTATTTTTATGCATGGTTGGGCTACGAAGCGGCTCTCCGGCAGGATGCACGCGCGCTCGAATGGTTCAGGGCGGCGGACGATGCGCCGCTCACAGAACAGCAGCGCGCCTGGCGCACACGTGCCGCGTTGCGCGCGCTGAACTGGCATGAAGTGCATGCGAGTATTGCCGCCATGACCCCGCAACAGCAGCAGGAAGGCGCATGGCGCTATTGGAACGCCCGCGCACTTAAACAGTTGGGGCAAACCGACGAGCCGGCTAAAGCATTTCTTGCCATGAGCAACGAGTACAATTTTTACGGGCAGCTTGCCGCCGATGAACTCAATCTGCCAATTGCATCCGGCGCCATGTCAGCCGGTTTCCAGCCGGGCAAGGAAGAATTGGACGCCATGCTGGCGCAACCCCCAATCCGGCGGGCGCTGGCGTTATACCGCATGGATTTACGCACCGACGCACTCAGGGAATGGGCGTGGGCGATACGAAAATTCGATGACAAGCAATTGCTGACCGCAGCGGAAATTGCACGCCGCAACCAGATGTATGACCGTGCCATCAATACTGCCGACCGCACCGTACAACTGCATGACTTCAGCCTGCGCTATCTCGCGCCCTACCGCGATGTCTTGCGCGGGCACATCCAGCAGAATCAGCTTGAGGAAGCCTGGGTGTATGGTCTGATGCGGCAGGAGAGCCGTTTCGTGACACAGGCGAGATCAAACGTCGGTGCGGCGGGTCTAATGCAGGTAATGCCTGCCACCGCGCGCTGGATTGCGCGCAAACTCGGCATGAGGGATTACCGCAACAGAATGGTCGGTAATACGGACACCAATCTTATCCTCGGCACTTATTACATGAAGACAGTGCTGGGATGGTTCGACAACAATCCGGTGCTGGCCTCGGCCGCTTATAATGCGGGGCCTTCGCATGCGCGCCAGTGGCGCGGCGACACAGCACTGGAAGGTGCGATTTACACCGAGACCATTCCATTCAGCGAGACGCGCGATTACGTCAAGAAAGTGATGAGCAACACCGTGTACTACGCCCAACAATTCGGTCAGCCGCCGCGTTCGCTCAAACAACGGATGGGCATCATTGCGGCGAAAAATTCATCCAACCAGACACCGATTCCGGATGAAAAATAACCTGAAAATTTATAGCGTCGGCGGCGCCGTGCGCGACCGCCTGCTGGGACTCCCGTTACAAGACCATGATTGGGTTGTGGTGGGCGCCACACCGGAAGACATGGTCGCGCGCGGTTACCGTCCCGTGGGCAAAGATTTTCCGGTGTTTCTGCACCCCGACACTCACGAGGAATATGCGCTGGCGCGGACCGAGCGCAAAACTGCGCCGGGTTACAAAGGTTTCATTATCCATGCAGCGCCGGATGTAACGCTGGAGCAGGATTTGCTGCGGCGCGATTTCACTATCAATGCCATCGCGCAGGATGCGGACGGAAAGCTGATTGATCCCTGTGGCGGCGAGGCCGATCTGCGCGCGGGCATTTTGCGCCATGTCAGTCCCGCGTTCAATGAAGATCCGGTGCGCATCCTGCGCGCGGCGCGCTTTGTCGCGCGGTTCGGTTTCTCCGTGGCGCCGGAGACGCTGGAGCTGATGCGTGGAATGATAGCCAACGGCGAGGTAGATGCACTGGTGGCGGAACGCGTATGGCAGGAACTGGCACGCGGATTGATGGAAAAAACGCCCTCGCGTTTCTTCACTACACTTCGGGAGTGCGGTGCGCTGGCAAGAATTCTGCCGGAACTGGACGCCCTGTTCGGTGTGCCTCAGCCGCCGCAATACCATCCCGAAATCGATTGCGGCATCCACACCATGCTGGTGCTGAATGATACGGCACAACAAGGTTTTGCGCTGGAAGTCCGCTTCGCTGCACTTACTCACGACCTTGGCAAGGGCAACACTCCCAAGGATATTTTGCCGCACCATATCGGGCACGAGGCGCGCAGTGTGGACTTGTTGCGTGACCTGTGCGAACGCCTGCGCGTACCGGGCGATTGCCGCGATCTTGGTTTGCTGGCGGCTCGTTATCATGGCGATGTGCACCGCGCAAAGAAATTGCGTCCGGACACCATCGTGCGTTTGTTTCAAAGCTGCGATGCGTGGCGCAGGCCGGAACGATTCACACAACTGTTGCAGGCTTGCGCCTCCGATGCGCGAGGTCGTACCGGACACCAACACGATGCCTACCCGCAAGCGGATTATTTACTGCGCGCCTTGCAAGCGGCGCAGGCGGTGAATGCGGGGGAGATTGCGCAACAATGCGCAGATAAGGACATGATTGCCGAAAAAGTGCGTGAAGCACGGGTGGCTACGGTGGCAGAAGCCATCAAGAGTTTTTCGAGTGTTTGAATAATTGACATTTTACGTAATTTATAAAGTAGAAGCTTTATATCGAATTTCCGCATGGATGCGGCAACGAATCCTTTCAGAGCTATGACAGGATTGGGTTCAACTGTTATACAACGAGTAGAATGCCGAACGAGTACAATCGGCCAAAGAGCCAGTCGCTAATGTCCTTTGTCGGGTATTGATTTACCTCAATGGACTTTCTTCACTCGCAGAATTATTGCCCGCAACCTTGTCACAGCCCCCTGATAATCGAAGGATTCAATCTGTCGACCCAGCTGCTTCACATCTGGCCCCAACACGGCAAGCAGAAGCGCACAGTTGTCTTCGAAAATATCTCCCGCAGCGGCATCGTCGCTGGCCAAAAAAGATTCGAGTTGCTCAATTACCGCCCAGCAGGTCTTTAATTTCTCAGGCGTGATTTCCGGTGGAGCTGAAACCGCTAACCGGGGGGGCAGAGCGGCTCTCAAGAGCGCAAGTTCATGGGTGATAGCATCCGTTTCAGCGCGGATTTCATCCTCGCGATTGTTCTCGCCGGGAGCATTTCGCAGGATATCCTCAAGGCGTCCCGCGCATAACGCCAATTGATCGGCTCCCAAAGTTGCCCCGGCACCCTTGAGGGTGTGAGCCAGCCGCCGGGCCGTATCACAGTCTCCATCTGCCAAACTTGCGGCCACTTTGGTCATGTCATCGGCATGCAACTCGACAAAGCGGCCAAGTAAATCAACGTACTTGTTAACATTGCCGCGTAACACAGCCAAGCCACGTGCGACGTTGATCCCGGGTACCATGGCAAGGCGAGATAGCACCTCTGGGGAAGCCGTCTCACGCTCTTGCATTTCATCCGCTGCAATTTGATCTCCGGTGGAAAATTTTGCGCTTGTTATACGGTTGTGTTTCGAATCAGAATGATCCACCACCTTATTCGGCAGCCACTTCAGCAGGGTGGAATAAAGCAGTGCAGGCTCCACCGGCTTGGCAACAAAGTCATTCATGCCCGCTTCCCGGCAGGCGCGACGGTCATCATCAAAGACGTTTGCGGTCATCGCCAGGATGGGTATTGTTTCCCCTCCCGGCAGGGCGCGAATGGCGCGGGTGGCTTCCAGCCCGCCCATATTGGGCATTTGCATATCCATCAGGATCAGATCGTAGGAATTGGTTTGAGCCATGTTCACAGCCTCATTGCCATCTGATGCAGCTTCAACAATCAGGCCCGTTCCATTCAAGAGCTCCAGCGCTACTTCGCGATTGATGGCGTTGTCTTCCCCGAGCAAAATCTTTGCACCTGAGTGCAGCCGGCGCAACTGCATTTCGGCGTCCAACATTACCGTAGCAGGCAAGGCTGAAATCTTTCCGTGACCAAGCTGCAGCCGGGCAGTTAACCAGAAGGTACTCCCTTGCCCTTGCTCGCTTTCAACGCCTGCTTCCCCTCCCATTAGTTCTGCCAGGCGTCGGGTGATCATGAGACCGAGTCCGGTGCCGCCGTATTTGCGGGTGATTGAGGCGTCGGCCTGTTCGAAAGAGTGGAACAGTCTTGCCATCTGTTCGGGTGCCATGCCGATGCCCGTGTCAGTAACCTCAAAACGCACCAGCAACTCCTCTCCATTTTGTTCCAGCAAACTGGCACGCAGGGTGATAGAGCCGCGCTCGGTGAACTTAATGGCGTTACTGGCATAGTTGAGCAAGGCCTGACGCAGACGTGTCGGATCGCCGCGCAGCCACATGGGAACATCGTCGCAATCAAGCCGGATATCCAGCCCTTTATCCCGTGCCTGATCGCTGACAATGGAAACCACGCTATCCAGAACCGAGGAGAGATGAAAGTCCATGCTTTCCAGTTTTAACCGATCAGACTCTATCTTGGACAGGTCAAGGATATCGTTGATGATAGCCAGCAGGTGTCGCCCGGCGTAATCTATTTTTTCCAGACGCTGGGCCTGTTCGGGGGTGACAACATCGCGCCGCAACAGATGGCTCATGCCGAGGATAGCATTCATCGGCGTGCGGATTTCGTGGCTCATATTGGCGATGAAATCGCTTTTGGCCCGATTGGCAGCTTCGGCTTCGTTCTTGGCGATCGACAACAAAGCCGTGCGTTCTGATATCAGGTCTTCAAGATGATTCTGGTACTTGTCCAGTGCTTCGCGTGCCAGTTGATACTCGGTAATGTCTTGTACGGTTCCGACAGAGCGTAACGGCTTGCCGTCTGGGTCGAAGAAGGATTCACAGATTTCGCGCACGAATTTGATCCTGCCGTCTGGCATAAGCAGGCGGTGGGTGATCACATAGGGTTTGCGGGTTTCCAGAGAATTCAGATAGGCTGTGTTAACGCGTTCACGATCTTCAGGATGAATGTAGGACAGGAATGCATCGTAGCTTTCTCCAAATTGTGTTTTGTCAATTTCAAAGATCCGGAAGATCTCTTCCGACCAGGAGAGTTTTCCATCCGGGAGTATGAGTTCCCAATTTCCCAGCATGGCAATTCGTTGTGCCTCGATCAGCCGTTCCCTGCTGTTTCGAAGTTCTTCCTCTGCCAGCTTCTCCAAAGTGATGTTTTGATAGAGACCCAGCATGCCGATTACAGTACTATCTTCATCGTGCAGGGGCACTTTGGATGTGCGCAACCAGATCACGCTGCCTTCCGGAGTCTCCTGCACCTCTTCGAAATTCAGCTTGGGTTTGTCAGCTTTCATCACTGCGGCATCGTCGGCGCGATAAGACTCGGCCTGATTCTTCCAACCCATTTCAAAATCTGTTTTACCCGGCAATTCATCCGGTCTGGAATATCCGGCGTCTTGAGCAAACGAGGTGTTGCACCCCAGATAGCGCGAGTCAATATCCTTCCAGAATAAGCGTATGGGCATATATTCCAGGAGGGACAGAAGAAAATTCTTTGACCGCTGAAGCTTGGCTTCAACCAGCTTACTCTCGGTGATGTCTTGCTTCACCGCCACATAATTGTGGATGATTCCATCGCTCTGCCGAATAGGCGAGATGATGGATAACTCGGTGTATTCGCTGCCGTCTTTACGCCGGTTGTATAACTCGCCCTGCCATGTTCGACCTTGCTTCAGGGCATCCCAAAGCGCGTCAAAGGTCGAGGGTGAAGTCTTGCCCGAATGCAGGAGGCGCGGATTGTTGCCGATCAACTCCTCGCGACTGTAGCCGGAGGTCAGCACAAAGGCATCATTCACGTATTCGATAGATCCGCTGAGGTCAGTGATAACGATACTTTCCGGGCTTTGTTCTACTGCCATGGACAGTTTATTTATCAGCTCATTAGCCGCTCTAAGTTCGGTGACATCTTTGGCAATGCCTGCGAATCGTATATTTATTCCGGTTTCGTCACTAACTGGAAACATTCGCACTTCTACCCAGCGAATTGAACCATCCGGGCGCACGACACGAAATTTGTCTTCAAACTGCCCTGTAAATTTGCCTTGTCGGTGTTGGTTAAACTTTTTGTAGGCCAAAGCCCGGTCATCCGGATGCATCCCTCCAATCCAGGCTTCAGATGAGGCATACAGGCTTTCGCAACTGCGTCCCCATACCTCTGCAAAAGCGGGGCTGATGTACAAAGTGCGGTTGCTGGCCGCATCGACAAGAAAGAATATGTCGCTGATGTTTTCTGCCATCTGCCGAAATTGCAGCTCGCTGGCGCGTAGCCGCCCTTCGTTCTGTTTCTGCGCGGTGATATTCAGGTGCATCACCACAGCGCCATTTTGATGGTCATCGGACATGGGAGTGACCGTCATCAGGAACCAGCGCTGTTCGGTGGGCGAATGACAGGGATATTCAATCGAGAATAAATTGGATTTGCCTTCCAGCACCGAGCGGATGCCTACTGCCACCTCGCGCGCCCCGGTTGCGTCATTGCCAAGCGCACACTCACAAATGTCGATGTAATTGAGGCCCATCCCGTCTTTTGGGCCACGAAGCTCGTTCTTGCTGGCAAATCGCCGCCATGCCTCATTCACCGCAACGATGTTCCCTTGGACATTAAGCAAAGCAATATGTGTGGGTAGCGCGTTAAGGATGGCGGCCTGCTTGGTGGCTTCGCTTTCACGCAAGCGATCCTGTGCGTTCTTTAACAGGAACGTACGTCCCTCACGACTGGCTACCGAATCCACTTCCCCCGCCGTCAATTCTTCCAGTCGCTGTTCGGTCCGGTGCAGTGTCTCGATTAATGCGGAGATTTCTTCAGTTGCGTCTTCCGCGAGAGAGGATGGCGGGTAATTCATCCTGAATTCCTCAGTTGACGAAGGATATTCACATATCTCAACAGATTATGCAGCTTTTGTAGGTGCGAATTTATTCGCACATAACTCGTTGAG
>CAIQPV010000522.1 GCA_903873725.1 uncultured Nitrosomonadales bacterium | reverse complement strand
TTGGCCTGGAATCGTTTGTGGGTGTTTGGCGACGAATATCGCCTGTGGAACGATGCTGCTCTTTTGTTGAATAACGAAAAGGAAACAGGAGCAGACCGGATATTCTATAACCGGGGAAGGGCGGAATTGGGTGCTCAGAAATGGGAAGATGCCATTGCGGATTTGCAGCGGTCAGTCACGCTGAGTCCGGAACATGCTCCGATTCACTATGAGCTGGGTGCGGCCTACATTAGTTCTGGACGCTATCAGGATGCCCTCGCCCAGTTTGATGCGGCGATTAAACTCAAAGCGGATGATGCAAGTTACTACTATGCCAAGGGATTGGCACTGAAACGCCTGCATCAGGATGATCTGGCAATGCGGCAGATGGAAAAAAGCTGCGAGTTGAAGAATGTGATGGCTTGTACGATAGTTCAAACAAGATCGTCTCAAAAATAACGTACAGGTGTACAAATAAATAAACTAGAGTTTTAGCAACAATCCTTTTGTCACCTGTTCCACAAACGCGGATTCATAACCAGCGGTTATCAATTCAAATTTAAAAGCACTTCCCAATTTTGATTTTTTGTAAATGTTCAACTTGTGATCAGCTTTGAATTGTTCTATCTGAAGATACATTTTATCAACTGTTTCAAGTTGGTTAGCCAGTGCAATATTTCTCCCTCCTTCCGTGCGGGGAGGGATATTTTCGATGAATAATTGTGCCAGTGACTGACCAAATTTTTCAGCATCGTCAGCATCAAACCAATCAAGGGTCATTATATTTCCTTCGTGTTGTGGTATTAAAGTGAATGTTGGTATTCTATTTAAATGACTTAATAGTGGAGATGTAAATCACCGGGAATTTTTCGTATGCGCAGCCGCAATCTCCCGGAATTCCTTGAGTTCGCTTTCAATCGTGGAAAGTTCATAGTAATCAGAGCCGGAATGTTTGGCAAGTTCCAGTTGTTCGATTGCCCCATGCAAATTTCCGTGCAACGCGTAATTATAAGCAAGGGCGTGGTGTTCTTCCTGCCGTTTGTCGAGAGCGGCATAACTGCGCGCCTGGAGTTCGTACAGGCGCGGGTCGCTGGGGTAGCTGATGATCTGTTCGTTGAGCAGTTTCAGCGCGTCATCAAAGCGTTTCGCTTTCAGCAGCAGCTCGGCGTAGTCATAACTTAGCGCCCGGTGTTGAGGGAAATTCTGCGTTGCGGTGCGGTAAAACTCGATGAGATCCTTGCTTTTGTTTGCTTGCCTGATTTGCCCGTCCAGAGTCGCGATCATCGGGTTTTGTGCAGATTCTTCATGTAGTGGTGCAAATTCCTGTTTGGCGCGTAAGGTCAGACCACTGCGCAGCAGCGCCAGCGCCAGACCATAGCGCTGGGCAGTCTGATTGCCATATTTTTGTTCACCCAGCGCGTCACTGAAAAAAACTACCGCATCCCTTGGTGTTTTCTGCATGGCCTGAAGCTTGGCGCGCACCAGGTCAAAATTGAGGCTGTCCGGAACCAGGTGATAAGGCATTTGTTGTACACGGTTGGCGATATCGGCGACGCGTTCGCTGGTTACCGGATGGGTGCGAAAGTATGACGGGGTGCTGCCTTCCAGAAGCCGGGTGGCCTTTTGCAGCCGTTCCAGAAAGGCGGGCATGGCGTGGGGGTCGAAGCCTGACTTTTGCAGGGTATCGAGGCCAATGCGATCCGCTTCCTGTTCGTTGGCGCGGCTGAAATTCAGTTGCCGCTGGATGGAGCCGGCCTGTGCGCCGACAATGGCAGCTTGCGATGCTTCCGGGTTGCTGCGTGCAGCCAGGATAGCAACTGCTATGGCGACCATGGACGCGATGGTGTCTATTTTCTGACCCTCGATCATGCGGATTACATGATGCTGGGTAGCATGCGATATTTCATGGGCCAATACCGAAGCCAGCTCGGATTCACTTTGCGCGACGAGGATCAGGCCGGTGTTAACCCCGATAAAACCGCCGGGTAACGAAAAGGCGTTGATGGCGTTGTCGTTGATGGCGAAAAATTCGAATCCCAGCCCCGGTTCGCTGCTGTTGGCCGCAAGCCGGTAGCCGATCTCATTAAGATAATCGTTGATTTCAGCGTCGTCCAGATAACTCTTGTCGGCGCGGATCTCGAACATGCTTTGTTCGCCGATCTGACGTTCCTGTTGCGGGGAAATGGCGGCCTGCGAAACATCACCCAGATCGGGCAAACCTTCCGCGCGGCTCAGCGGGGAGAATATGCCCGACAGGGAGAGCAATAATGCAAAACTCGCGCAGCAGAATATTTTCATTCTTCCCCGCTGGCGGAAAATCGGCGGCTTTGGCACCGCCTTTTGATGCCCGGGTCGAATGGCTTGACGTTCCGTCAGAGAGGGAGAAAGGACAACGGGCATGGCAGATTCCATCATCAAAGGCGACATATTTGCCGTGACCGTTAATTTCTTCATGGCCGATATGATACCTGTTTTGTCCGGCGGTTCCCAAGCACAGTTGGTTCACGGGAAACAGTCTGGACAGTGGCGTGTGAAACCAGCAAAATGGCCGCTGTAAATAATTCCATCCACTCCAAATGGACAACATCGGCAAGTATGAAATCCTCAGCGAACTGGGTAGCGGCGCAACCAGCACCGTATATCTTGCGCTTGATCCGTTCAACAACCAGCGGGTCGCAATCAAGCTGTTTAACCTTGAGGCACTGCGCGACCCGGGCCTCGTCAAGGCCCACCGCAACCTGCTGCTGACCGAGGCTTCACTGGTCGGCAAGTTATCCCATCCTCATATTGTCAAGGTTTTCGATGCCATGATGGAGGGCGCGGTGAATTATATGGTGATGGAGTATGTGGAAGGCGCAACACTGGGATACCATACCGACGTATCACGTTTGTTGCCGTTCAGCACAATTGCGGAAATTAGCTACAAATGCTGCAAGGCGTTGGAATACGCCCAGCGTCAAGGAGTAATACACCGCGACATCAAACCCGCAAATATCCTGCTACGGGGGCAGAGCAACATCAAAATTTCCGATTTCGGCTCGGCAATGATCGTAAACCAGCAGACCACCCAAGTGGTCGGCGTGGGTTCTCCCGCATACATGTCGCCGGAACAGATCGATGAACAGTTGCTTACGCACCAGACCGACATTTATTCGCTCGGTGTGACCATGTTCCAATTGCTGACCGGCAAGTTGCCTTTTGAAGCGGGGAACAACTTCAGCCTGATTTACCAGATCATGAATATCGAACCGCAACCCCCCAGCAAATTACGCCCGGAGATCCCGCCGGAAATGGATGCCATCGTGATGCGTGCCATGCAGAAGGACCGTTCGCGAAGGTACCAGACATGGGATGAGTTTGCACAAGACCTGATGGGTTTCTTCAGCAACAACGTGCAGACGCAGACCGAGATTTCAGATATGGAGAAATTCGATGTTTTGCGCGCCTTGTTTTTCTTCAAGAACTTTACCGATGTCGAGTTGTGGGAAGTGTTGCGCATCAGCGAATGGCGCAAGGTTCGCAAGGGTGAACTCATTTTGCACGAAGGTGACCGGGGTCGTGAGTTTTTCATTCTGGGTAACGGATCGGTCAAGGTGGTCAAGCGGGGACTATTGTTGAGCATTTTGAACAAGGGGGATTGTTTCGGTGAAATGGCGCACTTGTCCGAGCGCAATTTTATCCGCACAACAGATGTGGTGGCTGATTCCGACATTACTCTGATCGGAATTAATCCTGACGTGATGGAAAGGGCTACTACTGGGTGCCGTTTCCAGATTAACGATGCTTTCTTGCGCTTGCTGGTAAAACGCCTGGATGTCGCAAATACCCGCATATCGCATTTATTGAGTTCGTTCGAGTGGGTGGGGAACGAGAATAAGTGACTGTATGTGATGCTATGATTCAACAATGTGACGTTCGTTCTGGTGCTTAGTCATAACAATTTCGATAACCACTCAGGTTTTTGATAAGGCAATTCGCATTCGAAATTCGCATTCGAAAGTTGGCAAAACCAATGCAATCCGGTACTATGCGTTCCATTGCAGATCGCTGGAGTCTAATTGGCAACTTTTTTGGCAACTCGCTAACAAAGTCAAACGAAAAAACCTTAATAATCAGTTAGGGTAATTCGTTTAAAACCGGATAGGTTGGTTATTTAACAGTTTCGACTACTGTCTGGCACGCCAGACAGTGAGTTTGAGTCAGTTCAATGGTGGTCGTAGCTCAGCTGGTAGAGCA
>CAIQPV010000521.1 GCA_903873725.1 uncultured Nitrosomonadales bacterium | reverse complement strand
CGTGCGCCTTGATGTGGCTGATGTCGGAGAACACGGCAACGTGGCGCAACACCTTGCCGGTGTCGTCGCAGATAGCCGAGATCGAGAGCAGCTCCGCATACACTTCGCCGGATTTGCGCTGGTTCCATATCTCGCCGCGCCAAACCTTTTCCTCATTCAGGGATTGCCACATCTTGAGGTAAAAAGCTTTTTTGTGGAGGCCGGAACTTAGCATCTTCGGGTTGCGGCCCAAAGCTTCCTCGCGGGTATAGCCGGTAATTTGGGTGAAGGCCGGATTGACATCAATGATGACGTTGTCCGCATCGGTGATCACGATGGCTTCCTGAGAATTGCCGAACACGCTGGCAGTAATCCTCAAACTCTCTTCGGCATGCCTGCGTTCGGTGATGTCAATGAAAGTGGCAATTGCCCCCTGCATGACGCTGTCCACCAGGATAGGCTGCGACCAGTACTCCACATGTACTGAAGAACCGTCTTTACGCCAAAAAACATCATCTGATTCATGGATATCCTTATTGAGGAGATATGCAGCATACATTTTGCATTCCGAAGCCGGATAGTGACTTCCGTCCGGATGTGAATGGTGAATGAGTTCATGTATGTGTTTGCCGATGACTTCATCAGCATGCTGATATCCGAGAATTTGCAAAAATGACCTGTTCACAAAGGTACAATTACCATTTACGTCAACACCATAAGCACCCTCCGCCATCGAGTTGAGCAGTGATGATATTTGTTGATGGGACTTCTGCAGGGCTGTTTCAGCCTGAATACGTTGGGTAATATCGCTAAAGGTGGCGACATAGTTCGTGATCAGGCCCTTTGTGTCTTTCACAGCGGTGATGATGAGATGTTCAGGATATTCTTCGCCACTCTTGCGCCGATTCCAGATTTCTCCTTCCCAGGCACCGGTTTTAACGATGGTGCCCCACATCGCGGCAAAGAAATCTGAGTCATATCTCCCCGAGCCGAGCATGCGGGGATTTTGGCCTATGGCTTCTTCTGCGGTATAGCCGGTGATGGCAGTGAAGGTACGGTTCACGCGAAGGATTTCATTGCTGGCATCGGTTATTAATATGCCTTCATCAGATTCAAAGGCGGAGGCGGCAATGCGTAGTTCCTGCCCATTCAAGGCAAGTTCATGGTTTTTTCGATTAACCCGCATGACCAGAGCGGAAATCCAGCATGCGAATGCGATGACCAGTGTCATAGCCAACAGCGAATGTTTTCTTGCAGCCGATTGTTGGCCGAAAACCCCTCCCAGTTCTGCTTCTTCGTCGATCGCCGTAACACAAATTGCCGGCCAAACGGCAAGATGCCGCCATGCATACAGTCGCGGTACATTATCCACAACAGAGGTACTGCGGAATATTCCATGATCCCCAGGCTCCGAATGCATGAAGGGGCGATCCTCCGGCATCCCCGTTTTCAGTGCCTGATCCAGATTCCGGCTGCGCACAATAATGCTGCCATCCTGGCGAAAGATGGAAATCACGTCGTCTGGATTAATTTGCAGCGACCGCAGATTGTTTGATATGTAATCCGGTCGCATGGGGATCGCAATTACACCAACAAAGCGCTTGCCTTCCCGGATCGTGCGAGTGATCTGGAACACGGGAACGCCGGCGATGCGCCCGATGATCAGCTTGCTGATAAATAATTGGTCTTCATCATGATCCGCATGCACGCGGAAGTGCTCGCGATCCCCGGTAAACACGCGCTCCGGCTTGGTGCCAGGCTCAACATTCGATGAATAGGTAAGGTAACCATCCGTTCCGGATACAGTAACTATCTGAAGCATTCCCTTGGGATAGGCTGCGAGAATATCCCGGACCGCGCGGTCAAAATCCTTGCGGTCATGCAAATAGACGGTTCGTAAATGCCTGAGCGCAGTATCTACACTGCGCAGTGTGGCATCCAGTTGTTGATCAACTGCCTCGTTGATCTGCTGGACATGCAATTCGCCGCGGTGTCGCGCCGCTCCCATTTCAGCCCGTTGCGCATCAAGCAGGGACACCCAGTAGTAAATGCAGGCGATGACAGTGACCACTATGATGGTCAACGGGTGAACAACACTGTAATTTCTATGATTCATTGCCATCGGTCGGCCAAACAACGAAACATGCTATCAATTCCACCGGAGCAAGCAGCGCAACCGGATCATCAAGAATTAGAGTCGCAAAGGGATCAGGCATCCGGGCGATGCACCCAGCTTGGCTTTTGTCCATACTTAAAACAGGGCTGATTATACATCGTCCGACATTCAACCACCGGAATCACTTTCAAGGAAAATTTTTAACTGGCTGATTTTACAATAAGTGTAAATGGCCTGTTTCTTTTTAACGTCATATTGGCACTCCACCAACAAGAGTGCTAAAATTATAAACACAAGGAGGTTACTGCCATGAATCACGCTTTGACATTACCCATGCCCTCGTCTGTGGGCAGCCTGGAAAGTTATATCCAGTCGGTGAACCGTTTCCCCATGCTGACGCATGAGGAGGAGTTGACGCTTGCCACCCGTTTTCACCGCGATAATGATCTGGAGGCGGCGCGCCAGCTCGTCGTATCCCATCTGCGTGTAGTTGTCAGCGTAGCGCGCGGTTACGCCGGTTACGGTTTGCCGCAGGCTGATTTGATTCAGGAAGGCAACATCGGCCTGATGAAAGCGGTCAAGCATTTCGACCCGGAACGCGGTGTGCGCTTGGTGTCGTTTGCCTTGCACTGGATACGGGCAGAAATGCACGAGTACATCTTGCGCAACTGGCGTCTGGTGAAGATTGCCACCACCAAAGCACAGCGCAAATTGTTCTTCAACCTGCGTAGCCTGAAGCAGGGACTGGAGTCGCTCAAGCCGCAACAGGTTAAGGAAATCGCCCGCGATTTGAACGTCAGCGAACAGGATGTAGTGGAAATGGAGGCTCGTTTTAACGGCCACGAGGTGTCATTGGAACCGGGAGCCAATGACGAGGACGACAGCTATGCGCCTATCGCTTATCTTGCCTCTGCCACCGAAGACGAACCTTCGCGCTTGCTTGAGCGCAAGCAACTGGAAACGCTGAATAGCACAGGTCTTGCGGATGCTCTGGCGAGTCTTGACGAACGTAGCCGCCGTATAATCGAGGCACGCTGGTTGCGTGAAGGTGCGACTGCAACACTACAT
>CAIQPV010000520.1 GCA_903873725.1 uncultured Nitrosomonadales bacterium | reverse complement strand
TGAGCCATGACTATTCGAAACATCGCCATCATCGCCCACGTTGACCACGGCAAAACCACCCTGGTGGATAAGCTGCTGGCACAAACCTCGACTTTCGCCTCTTACCAGCACATTGCCGAGCGCGTGATGGATAACAATGATCTGGAAAAGGAACGCGGCATTACCATTCTGGCGAAGAACTGCGCGGTGGAATACGAAGGTGTGCATATCAATATCGTCGATACACCGGGACACGCCGATTTTGGCGGCGAAGTGGAGCGCGTGTTGTCGATGGTGGACGGTGTGTTGCTGCTGGTGGATGCGGTGGAAGGACCGATGCCGCAAACCCGTTTTGTGACTCGCAAGGCGTTGGCGCTCGGTTTGTGCCCTATCGTTGTAGTCAACAAGGTGGACAGGCCCGGTGCGCGGCCGGATTGGGTGGTGGATCATACTTTTGATTTGTTCGACAAGCTGGGCGCGACCGATAAGCAACTGGATTTTCCGGTGGTGTATGCCTCCGCGCTGAATGGTTATGCCATGCTGGATCTGGACAAGCCGGCCACGGATATGCGCGCGTTGTTTGAAACTGTGCTGAAGCACGTTCCCGAACCTGTGGGCGACAGCGATGCACCGTTGCAATTGCAAATTGCCGCACTGGATTATTCCAGTTTCGTTGGCCGTATCGGCGTGGGGCGCGTAACGCGCGGCCGCATCAAGCCGGGCCAGGACGTGATGGTGATGGCCGGCGACAAACCGATGAAGAAAGGCCGCATCAATCAGGTGCTGGGTTTTCGCGGCGTTGACCGGGTGCTGCTGGAGGAGGCTTCGGTCGGCGACATCGTGCTGGTCAACGGCATTGATGAAATCGGCATTGGCGTTACGTTGTCCGACGTGAACCAGCCGGAAGGACTGCCGATGCCCAAGGTGGATGAACCCACCCTGGCAATGAACTTCCAGGTGAACACTTCGCCTTTGGTTGGGCAGGAAGGCAAGCTCATCACCAGCCGCCAGATCCGCGAACGCTTGAATAAAGAGTTGCTGGTCAACGTGGCTTTGCGCGTGGAAGATACGGAAGATACCGATTCATTTCTGGTGTCCGGTCGCGGCGAATTGCACCTGACCATTCTGCTCGAAACCATGCGCCGTGAAGGCTTTGAGTTGGCGGTATCCAAGCCGCGCGTGGTGTACCGTGAAATCAACGGAGAAAAATGCGAACCTTATGAAATGCTCACCGTGGATGTGGAAGACGGTCATCAGGGGGCGGTCATGGAGGAATTGGGGCGCCGTCGCGGCGATTTGCAGGATATGCAGTCGGACGGCAAAGGCCGCGTGCGTCTGGAATACCGCATTCCGGCCCGCGCGCTGATCGGCTTTCAGGGTGAATTCCTGACCATGACGCGCGGCTCCGGTTTGATCTCCCATGTGTTCGACGATTACGGCCCGGTCAAGCCCGACATGCCGGGGCGCCACAACGGCGTGCTGATTTCTCAGGATTCCGGCGAAGCCGTTGCTTATGCCCTGTGGAAACTGGAAGACCGTGGCCGCATGATCGTTGCTCCCGGAGACAAGCTGTACGAAGGCATGATCATCGGCATCCATAGCCGCGATAACGATCTGGTGGTGAACCCGATCAAGGGCAAACAACTGACCAACGTGCGCGCCTCCGGCACGGATGAAGCAGTGCGCTTGACCACACCGATCAAGCTGTCATTGGAAGCCGCCGTGGAGTTTATCGACGATGATGAACTGGTCGAAATCACGCCGCTGTCCATCCGCGTGCGCAAACGTTACCTCACGGAAATTGAGCGCAAGCGGGCTGCCCGCGCATAGGTAGTGTTTAATTGCATTTTTAAACATTCCATGTTTAACCAAAATTATCCATTGGTTCCTCTGACTTTTGCGTGGGTTAAACCCATATTGTCCATTAGGGTGGGAACTCGTCATTCCCGCGTAGGCGGGAATCCAGTTAATTAAAAATTCCCGCGTAGCGCGACAACGCCAAGATTTTGCCCGCTTCGCGAGTGTTTGTCTTGCTGGATTCCCGCCTGCGCGGGAATGACGGGCTAATGAACAATAATCCTAAAAAACGTAGTTGGCGGAGAGTTTTCTGGTATTTCAACGGATTATGCCGTTTTTGTAGGTGCGAATTTATTAGGGGCTTCCTGTACTGATCCATGCCTCTATGCAACAGTTTATCTGGCGTAGGAATGATTCTCTTGGCGGCATGAGTAACAGCATTGGTTGGCTGACCACACAGCAGTCTAAAGAACGGA
>CAIQPV010000519.1 GCA_903873725.1 uncultured Nitrosomonadales bacterium | reverse complement strand
GAGTGTGCGCCAAAGGTCTGCTGTGCTTTCAAAGCTCCGATAAGCTCCTTGTGGCTTGCCTGTTTTCATTGCATTTAAAATACGGGCACTGGTTTCTTCGCGGCTAGATACCCCGATAACGACTGTTTTCATAGTTGCCTCCATTCATTCACCTGCTGCCAAAAATCGTTGAGCAGCGCAGGCATTGTAGTAAATCTGTATGGCAACTCGACCTCACCACGGTGATAGTGGTCGCCTTTACCTGATTCATTGTCATAACGCATTACGCACACGCCTTCTACCACTAACGACAGGCTGTATTTGAAAGTATGGGCACTACCGCGCACCGACTCTGGAACTCGCATCACCCGCAACTCAGCGAAAGCGTTGTCACCTTGCTTAATCCGTTCATCCACTAGCACTTGTGCTTTCATGTTGTAAATAATGCCAACACATTCGCTTGCTGTCAAATTTTTTAACTCGATTTCCTCTGGAATAAAGTTGAGATGCTCGGGATAGGGAGAAATGGCAAGCCTGTGTCGTTCGGTGGCACGATGCAGTTATAGCCCGCTTTAAAATCCTGTTGCGCTACAACGGACTGTCGCAAATGACGGCTTGCTGGCCGACCAGAGTCAGAATACCGGAAAGTTGCGCTGTGTGGTAAATTGCAACTACGGTAATATCTTGCCATAGCCGGTTGATTGTAGTTGGTGAGGCCGTATAGAATCCCCTGTCCAACAAACCCAGATGCCATGCATGTTATTCATCAATTTATCCGCACTCGCCCCCGGCTGGTTACTGCGATAGCCGCCGGAGTCGTTGCCGGGATTATTCTTCCTATGCAATGGAGTCCTGTTACGCAGGCATTGATAGGCTGGAATGTGACTGTCTGGTTTTATCTGTGTTTGATGGGGTGGTTGATGATGCGTGCAAGCCATGCCAGGGTCCGCTCAATTGCCGAACAGGAGGATAGGGGAGCGGTTTTTATTCTGGCGGTCATGTCGCTTGTTGCGGTAGGCAGCATCGCTGCGATTATCATGGAATTACCCACGGTCAAGAACTTGTCTCTCAGCCATCGTCTGGTTCACTACGCTTTTACCGGTTCCACCATATTTGGTTCATGGTGCCTCGTCGCGACGCTATTCACATTCCATTACGCGCGTATTTTTTACAGATCGCCCGTCGAACGAAGAGCGCTCTGTTTCCCGGACAACGAACAGAATCCCAACTATTGGGATTTTCTTTATTTTTCGTTTACGATCGCGGTTGCTGCGCAAACGTCAGATGTCTCCATCATGTCGCGTTCGATGCGCAAGACCGTGCTTGCACAATCTGTCCTGAGTTTTTTGTTCAATGTCGCCATCATCGGACTGTCGATCAATATAGCGGCCAGTCTGGTGGGATCGTGAGCCCGAATTTGACGTATAAAATTCCGCATGAGCATTTCTGAATTAGTCGCGTCTTTCGGCTACTATGCCGTATTCTTCGGCGCATTGTTAGAGGGCGAAACCATCCTGATTTTTGCCGGGTTTGCGGCCCATCGCGGCATGCTCGATATTCGCTATGTGATTGCCATTGCCTTCGTGGCAAGCACGTTGGGAGACCAGATATTTTTCCAACTGGGACGGCTTTATGGTGTGGCAATTCTCGGGCGCTTCCCGGTATTACGCACGCGCGTTCCGATTGTGCAGCGGATGCTTGACAAGTATCACACCGCGCTTATTCCGGCAGTGCGATTTCTTTACGGGTTGCGTATTGCAGGTCCCATAATCATTGGCATCAGCGGTGTATCTTCGGCCAGATTTGCGCTGCTCAACATGATGGGCGCACTCGTCTGGGCGGCGATCATCGCTCTTGCCGGTTATTATTTTGGCGCCTTGCTCGAACTTTTGCTCAAAGACATCAAACATATTGAGGAAGCAATACTGCTCGGAATTCTCCTGGCCGGCAGCATTTTCTGGCTCTGGCGGTGTGCCAGGAACAGGAAATGAATCCCTTAGCTCAAGCTGAAGCAGTACTGTTGCAGTACCAGCGAAATACCATCCGCCCCTTTATTGTGCTACGGTAACTCTCAATGGTTCGGCGGAAATGTTACCCGTATTAATGCTCCGCCCAAATTCGGTCCTTTTTCAACCGTGATTGATGCGTTATGGTTATGGGCTATTTCACGCACGATGGCCAAACCTAACCCGCATCCGTCAACGCCGGTTGCGTCGAGCCTGTAAAAGCGTTCGAATATCCGTTCATATTCTTCTTTGGGGATTCCAGGCCCGCTATCTTCGACCTCCCAGCTTGTGCCGCCGCAACGCACGGTAACGACTCCTCCGGTGGGCGTGTAGCGAAGTGCATTGTCAATCAGGTTGTTGGCTAATTCTTCCAGCCAAAGTGCATCGCCCATTACCTTGGTCGGAGCCAATTCAAAACCGAGGTCAATGCTGCGGGCAAGTGCCAGAGGCATCCAGCGTTCTGCTGCATTTCTTGTCAATTCGGCAAGATCGACTATTTTCAGCGCATGTGTTTGTTGCGGTTCAAGACGGCTCAATGTCAGAAGCTGATGCGCAAGGTGGGTAATCCTGCGGGTTGCCGCGACTATCCTTTTCAGCGATTCGCTTGGGTCGGAAGAGCGCAGCGCCATTTCTGCTTCAGCCTGTAACGCAGCGATCGGCGTGCGCAACTGGTGCGATGCATCAGCGATAAAGCGCCGGTTCGCGTCCAGTGAATTGGAGAGCCGGGCCAACAATTCATTTACCTCGGTGAAGATCGGATAAATCTCTTCCGGTATGTCTTTCAGCGGCAGTTGACTCAGGTCAGTATGGGTTCGCCGTACCAATTCTTCCCGTAGCGGATGTATGGACGCAAATCCATGGCGGACACTTCTGAGTATCATGAAAATGGCTGCGATAATCAATAATCCTTCCGGTATCAGCATGGCCAATATGATTTCGCCCACGAGTTCGTCACGCTTCAATCTTGTTTCAGCGGATAGAACGATGAAGGAGACGCCATTGCGCTCTCTTGACAAGGCTGCAACTCGCACGGTATTGCCATTGCCGAGCTTGCCATCGTAGTAGAGCTTGCCGTCTTCAAATGGCTTGGAGGGGCGCGGCAACGCGATGTTGCCCGCTACTGTTTTTCCGCCTGTATCAATCACTTCGTAAAACAACTTGTCATATCCATCGACAAGCAGGACTTTCTCGGCAATCGCGGGCAGTTGCAGATGCAAACTGTTGTCAATGATTTCGACCTGATCGGCGAGGGCCAGGGATACGTCCATTAACGATCTGTCGTAGGCTACCGTAGCCGCCCTGAGGGCGACAAAATAGACCACGCCGCTCCCGGAGATGAGTATTGCCGCCATCAGGGGGAGCAATTGCCGGAGCAGTTGCCGCGCAAGGCTAGGCTGTATAGTCTTCATTTGTTCCCAAACTGTAGCCCAGGCCGCGCACTGTTCTTATAATCACCCCCGACCCGTCCAGTTTGGCACGCAGTCTCGAAATTACTTTTTCAACGGCGTTGACGGAATTTATATCGTCCTGCCAGCCATAAAGCGCTTGCAATAGCTGCTCTTTGGTGACAATCCGGCGGGCGCGGATAGCGATGTACTCCAATGCTGCCAATTCTCTTGAATTTAATTCGAGCGGCCTGTCACTTACCAAAGCGCGGTGACCGGCAGTATCAATGCGCAAGGCACCTATGCTTATTTCAGGGTCTGCAATGCCATGACTGCGGCGCATGAGGGAACGGATACGGGCTTCCAGTTCGTTCAGTGCAATGGGTTTGACCACATAATCGTCCGCACCCAGATCAAGAAGACGGACACGTTCATCCACTGCCTCCCGGGCCGACAATACCAGAACGGGGGTGTGCTTGCCGGATGCGCGCAGACGGCGCAACACGTCAGCCCCGTCTGTATCCGGCAGACCCAGATCCAGCAGCACAACATCGTAGTCCTGGCCCAGAAGCCAGCTATCTGCCTCGCCGCCATTTTTAGCCCAATCAATTACATATCCCTCCTGCCGGAGGGCGCGACAAATTACGTCAGCCAAGGGGTGATTGTCTTCAACTAACAGCAGGCGCATGTGTGGTCAGGAAATGGTCAGCAAAGGCTTTTATAATACCAACTTCGATTGTGGAACGGTACACGCGAAATAGAAACTGGCCCTATTTCATAGAGTTGCTTACCAATAAATGGTTGTGCAGGTATAACGACGTTTAATGGCGCCTCAATAAGTCAGGCGAATGCATCATGGCCAAAACAGCGCCACGTCATATATTTGTAATTTAACTTGGTTACACTTAAAACGCCATAGTTTGCTTCAATTAATATGCACATCATTCTGAAAAACTTTGCGCGCATATCCAGATTTTCCTTAGTCACACTTCTGATTTCAGCCGTGTTGGCAGGTTGCGCCGTTGGTCCCGATTTCAAACGCCCGCCTGCGCCTGCCGCTAACGGCTACACACCTGCCGGCTCTATATCTGAGCCAACTGCATCAGCCCCCATATTTGCAGGCGAATCACAGCGTTTTAACCCCGTTGCGGATATTCCATTCGACTGGTGGACGCTATTTCAGTCGCCGCAACTCAACTCATTGATCAAGCGCGCGTTCAAGGCCAATCCAAACATAGAATCGGCCCAGGCCGCCTTGCGTCAGGCGCAGGAGTATGCGGTTGCCCAGGAGGGATTCTTCTATCCGACGGTTGGTGCCGGCTATACGGCATCAAGGACTAAACTGGCCGGAAACATGAGCAGCGGTGATCCCGGCCCGCAGGGTAATGGCGCAAATCTTGCTGCTGTCCCTCCCACTCCGACCTATTACAACTTCCACGTCGCACAACTGACGGTTGGTTACGTGCCCGATGTCTTTGGCCTCAACCGCAGGCAAGTAGAATCTGCCAATACGCAGGTGGACACGCAAAAGCTGCAACTGGAGGCTACCTATATCACAATGGCCTCGAATGTGGTTGCCGCCGCATTGCAGGAGGCATCTGTCCGCGCGCAGCTTGCGGCGACAGAAAGGATCGTTGCTATCAATAGAGAAAATCTGGACATACTGCGCAAACAATTTAATCTCGGCTACGTGTCCGGACTGGAAGTCGCTGCGCAGGAAGCCTCCCTGGCCCAGGCCGAACAATCGCTCGCCCCTTTACAAAAACAACTGGAACAAACGCGCGACCTGATTCGCGTCCTGGCAGGTAATTTGCCCAGTGAAGATGTTGAGGAAAAGTTTGAACTGGCCTCCTTGCATTTGCCACAGGAACTGCCGCTCAGTTTGCCTTCCAGAATCGTCGAGCAACGCCCGGATGTACGTGCCGCTGAAGAACAATTGCATTTTGCCAGCGCCCAGGCTGGCGTGGCCGTCGCCAACAGGTTGCCGCAATTTGCTGTTACAGGTGCCATTGGCGGTATGGCAGACACACCAAGCTGGATGTTCCGTACCGGCGGCGGCTTTTTCAATCTGGCGGCAAGTGTGAGCCAGACTATTTTTGATGGTGGGACTTTGCGTGCGAAGTCACGTGCCGCAGAACAGGCACTGATCCAGGTCGGGTCGCAGTATCGCAGCACCGTGATGGCGGCCTTGCAAAATGTCGCTGATACCCTGTACGCCATCCAGTCGGACGCTAATGCGCTCAAAGCGGCAGCTACTGCTGCAAAAGCCGCGCAGACCACGCTTGATCTTACCCGAAAACAATATCAACTGGGCTATGTCAATTACCAGACACAACTTGCCGCAGAGCAGAATTATTTGCAGGCTGCCATCAACCTGGCTCAGGCTCAAACCAATCGCCTGGGAGATACGGCTGCGCTTTACCAGGCTCTGGGAGGAGGTTGGTGGAATCGCCGAGATGTGACCACAACACAAGAAACAGAATTACTCGCAGCAAAGAAAATTACTTCGGTACAAGGAGAACCTGCCCGATGATCAAGAAGGGAAATAATGCTGTTTTGATTTTAATCACATTGCTATTGGTGACTGGAGGCAGCTATTGGGTCTGGCAAAAATATCATGTTATCCAGGCAGAAAAAACGGTAGAAAAAGTTGCCGCCCGCACTGCTTCAGATACGCTTCATTTTCTCCCAGACGCGCCCCAGTTGGCATTTGTGAAGGTTAAACCGGCAGAGGCTTTCCCCGAACCGTTGATAGATGGGTTAAATGCCCGCATCACCTATGATGATAATTATACGGCACGGGTTTTTCCGCCTATTGCCGGCCGGGTTACAAAGATTGCAGTCGAGGCCGGTCAGCAAGTCAGAACAGGAGATCCATTGCTGTGGATTGATTCGCCGGATTATGCCCAGGGCGCTTCAGATAGTTTGAAAGCG
The DNA here is from genome assembly GCA_903873725.1 of uncultured Nitrosomonadales bacterium. Lineage (GTDB taxonomy): Bacteria > Pseudomonadota > Gammaproteobacteria > Burkholderiales > Gallionellaceae > CAIQPV01. Next base: position 6,833 of record CAIQPV010000519.1, on the reverse strand, counting down.
GATGCCGATCTGGCTCGCAAGAAAGCTGACTATGAGCGTGCCAGGCAATTGTTTGACGGCAAAGGGCTGGCACTCAAGGACCTTGAATCCGCCGAGGCGGATTGGCGTCAGGCGGAAGCCGAGGCACAACGCGCAAAAGCGCGCATGAAAAATCTGAGCAGCAACTTGGTCGCAACAGCAGAGGGGAAATTTATTCTGCGGGCGCCAATTGATGGTGTGATCAGTGAACGCCAGGTCAATATCGGCAGCGAAGTACAACCGGGTGCGGCCAATTCGCTGTTCGTCATTACCAACCCTAAACATTTGTGGGTGTTAGTAGATCTGCCAGAACAGCAAATCGAAAAAGTCAGGGTGGGACAGCCCATTTCTGTTGAAGTGGATGCTTATCCCAATGAGGTTTTTCTGGCCAAAATTTCGGTAATCAGTGAAGCACTGGATCCGGTTATGCGACGCTTTCAGGTTCGTTGCGATGTGGTTGACAGTCAGCACAAACTCCGGCCGGAAATGTACGCGCGCGTCAGCACCATAGTGGATGAAACTATAAAAGTTCCGAGAGTGCCCAACACCGCATTGTTTACACAAGGGCTTTACAGTTATCTCTTTGTTGAGCAAGCGCCCGGCGTATTGCAGCGCCGTCGCGTCACGCTTGGCTTGCAGGATGCAGATTTCACTTACATCAAGGAAGGATTGCACGCCGGGGAACGTGTCGTAACCAGCGGAGCAATTTTGTTGAACTCGGAATTGAGCGGTAGCGACTGATGTTAGTAAAACTGATTACTTTCGCCTTGCAGCAGCGCGTGTTCGTGCTGGCAGGGGCACTTCTGATTCTGATCGCCGGCTGGAACGCCATCGAAAACTTACCGGTGGAAGCTTTTCCGGATGTGCAGGATGTGCAGGTTCAGATAGACACGCTGGTTCCGGGGCAGGCACCGGAAGAGGTGGAGCGCACCGTAACCCTGCCGATAGAACGCGAGATGAGCGGAATACCGCACATGACCCAGTTGCGTTCGGTATCCATTACCGGGCTGTCGGAAGTGATCCTTACTTTTGCCGATAATACGAATGACTATTTCGCGCGTCAGCAGGTAACGGAGAATTTGCAGAATGTAAACTTTCCTCCCGGCATACAACCCAGTCTGGCGCCGCTCACCAATGCCGTCGGCGAGATATATCGCTATGTGCTGGATACTCCGGCCGGGATGCCGCTCAACGAAGTGCGCGCGCTGCAGGATTGGGTAATTCGTCCGGCGCTGCGCCAGGTGCCCGGTGTGGCGGATGTGGTGAGCTATGGCGGCACGATCAAGGAATATCAGGTACGTGTTGACCCCACTCTGTTGCACAAATTCAATGTGACCATGAGCCAGGTTGCACAAGCACTGGGGGCAAACAGCAGCAACGCCGGCGGCGGTATCCTGAAACGCGGCGATGAAGCGCTGGTAGTGCGCAGCGTCGGTATATTCCAGAGCATTAAAGATATTGGGCGCGTGGTGGTGACGGCGCAAGGCGGCAAGACCGTCCTGGTGGGGGACATCGGTGAAGTCGCCATTGGCGACCGCCCCCGCTCCGGCATTGTGGGGTTTAATGGGCGCGACAATGTAGTGCAGGGCATTGTGGACATGATCAAAGGGCAGAACGCCACCAAGGTCGTGGAAGATTTAAAAGAAAAAATAAATGAGGTCAGTACCCGGCTCCCGCCGGGGGTGAAGATCGTTCCGTACTACGACCGGACTGATCTGGTGCGTCATACCGTACATACCGTTGCTGAAAACCTGATCGTCGGCGCTTTGCTGGTGGTATCCATCCTGATCATCTTTTTGCGCAACTGGTATGCCGCTTTGTCGATAGCGGTGATCATTCCGCTGGCATTGCTGTTCGCGTTCATCATGATGGATGCACACGGCGTCTCTGCCAACCTGATTTCATTGGGTACGGTGGACTTCGGTATCATCATTGACAGCGCGGTGGTACTGGTTGAAGCACTGATGGTCAAACTTGCCTTGGCCAAGGCGGATGGAATTGAGGAACACCAGGCCTATGGCTGGCGCATTCGACTGATCAAGAAAACCAGCATCGGGTTGGGACGTCCGATCTTGTTCTCGAAAGCCATTATCATCCTGGCCTTCCTGCCTATCTTCACTTTTCAGCGTGTGGAAGGGAAGATTTTTTCTCCCATGGCTTTTACCCTGAGCTTTGCACTGCTCGGCGCGATCCTGCTGACGCTGACTCTGGTTCCTGTCTTGTTAAGTTACGCGGCGAGAAACAAGGAACTGGCGGAAAAACATAGCGACTGGATGCACAAGTTGCAAGAAAACTACCATAACCTGCTGCTATGGTCGGAGACGCGCCGGAAGCGTATCGTAGGAGCTTCGGTTGGAATATTGGCGTTGGCATTTATCGGGACTCCGTTTCTGGGCAGTGAATTTTTGCCCATGCTGGACGAAGGTAATATCTGGCTGACCATCACCTTGCCACCCGCCACCGTGCTGGACAAGACCAAGGAAATCGAGGGTGAGGTTCGCGCCATTCTCAGGTCGTACCCCGAAGTGGGCAATGTCATTACCCAAGTCGGGCGTCCCGATGATGGCACCGACCCCAAAGGCCCGAACAATATGGAAATCATGGCCGATCTCAAACCGCGTGATACCTGGCGCTTTGCCGACAAAGAAGCGCTGATTGCCGACATGACGCAAAAGATTCATGCTATTCCGGGTGTGCCGACCAACTTCTCTCAAGTCATTGAGGATAATGTGGAAGAAGCCTTGTCCGGAGTCAAGGGGGCAATTGCAATCAAGATATTTGGCCCGGATCTGGAAATTCTGGAAGACAAGTCGACTCAGGTCGCCGCTGTGATTAGCGGCATTCGCGGGGCGGCGGACGTTGAGGCTATCAAGGTGGGCGGCCAGACCGAGTTGAATATTACCCTGAATCGCGGCCGCATGGCGCGTTATGGACTCAACATCAACGACGTGAACTCGACCATCCAGACAGCTATGGGAGGGACTGCCGTAAACTCGTTCTATGAGGGCGAGCGTCTTTTCGATGTCACGCTACGGATCGCCGAGCCTTACCGTGATGCAGTGGATGACGTTGCCAATCTATCAGTGTCGTTGCCGGGCGGTGGGGTGTTGCCCCTGAGTGCGATAGCAAAAATAGAAGTTCGTCAGGGCGCGGCACGGGTAGGGCGCGAGGGCGGCGGACGTATGGTGGCAGTGAAAGCCAATTTGCTCGGACGCGACCAGGGCAGTTTTGTTGCCGAAGCAATGGAGAAAGTTAAAGAGCAAGTGAAATTGCCGCAGGGCTATACCATGACCTGGGGCGGTCAGTTCGAGAACCAGCAGCGCGCAAACAAGCGCCTCAAGATCATCCTGCCGCTTTCCGCGTTGATGATTTTCGTGCTGCTGTTCTGGGCATTTGGCTCCATGCGCAAGGCACTGCTGGTTATTCTGATGGTGCCGTTCACCCTGATCGGCGGCATTGCCGGTCTTGGATTGGCCGGGTTGCACCTTTCTGTATCCGCTGCGGTCGGTTTCATCGCGGTGGCCGGCATATCGGTACAGAACGGTGTCATCATGGTGGAGCAGTTCATGGAAATCATGCGCAACGGTAAAAGTTTGCGCGAAAGTGTGATGGATGGCGCGGTGGCGCGTCTGCGCCCGATCCTGATGACGGCGATGATGGCCGGGATTGGTCTTTTGCCTGCGGCGTTATCGCACGGTATCGGGTCGGAAACGCAGCGTCCGTTTGCCGTGGTGATCGTGGGCGGAATTATTTCTGCCACACTGTTTACGCTATTGTTATTGCCGCTGCTGTTTCCGATATTCTCTGATGAGACTCAAGTCCAGGAGGACCAGCCGCTGGTACAATAGTTCGTGTGAAATTTTGGACACCAAACTTTCAGGCTCTGCACGGATCGGTTGCAAGGACACTGCAATCCGTGTTTGATAACAAATCGCATTGCAAGACGGTTTTAAAGAATTGAATAATACAATTTGCAAACAAACAGTCTTGCGCAGATATGCTGCCGCCTTTGCATACGTATTTGTTTGCAATGTGATTTTACCTGCTGATGTAATCGCAGCTCAGGAAGAGATACAGGTTTATCTGGACGACTTTGCGGAAGTTGGGAAACCAGGGCTTGATTTGCATACCAATTATGTTCCGTCCGGCCAACAGTCAACAGCTCATCAATTTCGTTTCACACCAGAGTTGAGCTACGGCATCAATACCAATTGGGAAGCGGCTGCATATTTTCTGACCGTCAGGGATCCGGGCGAAACACTTGAAACCAACGGCGTAAAGATGCGCGCCAGGTGGCGCCCCCAAGTACCTTCAGTCGATTCACCCTTTTACTGGGCGGTGAATTTTGAGGCGGGGCGACTTGCCAAGGTGTTTTACCAGGATGAAGCGAGCGCTGAGATCAAACTGATAGGCGTTTGGAAAACCGGTCCGTGGACGCTGGGTATGAACTTCAATTTGGACCGGTCATTGAAGAGTCATCCTGCTGAAGCGGCCACTACCGAAATTGACACCAAAATTGCATATCAACTCAGGGAAGGATTGCAGGCGGGTATCGAGAACTACTCTTTCCTTGGGGCAGTAAATGGTGATTTCGGGCAACCACAAAGCAACCAGGCAAATTATTTGGCCGCAGACTTTAACCTGGGCAGGTGGGATATTAATGTCGGGATTGGGCACGCATCAGGCCGATCTCCGGACAATACAGTGTTGAAAGCGATTATCGGGGTACCTTTTTAACGCGAAAACCGTGTAGTCTCCGCTGTGCAAGTTTCAGGTTAACATTTCCCCGCAATCAGCTAAGCGATCTTACGTCTCCGGAAGGAAAGATGAAACATTTCAGTAATATTAAAAGTGTAATATTCTGAAATATTAAATTCCAGACGGTACGTTTCATGCTTAATCGAGTTGCGTGCGGCAAAATCATTACGGGACAACAAGGCCTGGCGGTCTTGTTGGTTGTGCTTTGTTCCTGCTTGTCTCATGTTGCGATAGCTGATCCAACTGTGGGGCAAGGCACAACCCCTTCGAGCAGCAATCACGCCGCAACCAAGGTTTCGCCACCTGTTGAAGTTTCAACTCCTATTTCAGCCTCCCCGGAAACTTGGGGCGTGTATGGACAATTTACCGGCGTCAGTCAATATCATCCGTCATTTACGGCACCTTACACCGGTAAAAACAGCTTGGATCCCAATAACGTCAGCAGTGCAACGACCGATCTGACTTTATTTGCCGGAATACGCATTTCAGGGGGCGGCGAGCTTTGGATCAATGCGGAAGTCGATCAGGGATTCGGCTTGAGCAATACCGTTGGTATGGCCGGCTATCCGAGTGGTGAAGCCTACAAGATCGGTGAGAATGCTCCCTATCTCCGTCTGCCCCGACTGTTTTACCGGCAAGTCATTAATCTGGGCGGCGAAGAGCAAGCCATCGAGCCGGCGGCCAACCAACTGGGACGCACCCAGTCGGCCAACAACGTCATCCTGACCATCGGCAAATTCTCCGTAACCGATGTCTTCGATACCAATACCTATGCGCATGATCCCAGAGCAGACTTCTTCAACTGGTCGATTGTGGAATCGGGAGCATTCGACTATGCGGCTGATGCCTGGGGATTTGCCAAGGGGGTGTCCATTGAATGGACGCAATCCGGATGGACATTCCGGGGGGGCTTTTTTGACCTTTCCCAAGTTCCGAATACTACCGTACTGGATCAGACATTCACCCAGCACGAATGGGTCGGTGAACTGGAGGAGAGGGTTCAGTTGTGGGAACATCCGGGCAAGGTAAAACTATTGGGTTTCGTCAACCAGGGCAACATGGGAAGTTACGCGGGTGCTTTGCAACTCGTTGCAGGCACTGCAACTCCGCCGGATACTGCGAATGTTCGGCACTTCAGCTCGCGAGCGGGAGGGGCAATCAATTTCGAACAGGAAATGTCTTCCGATCTGGGTGGTTTTGTACGTGCCAGCATGAACAACGGCAGCAAGGAAGCAGACGACTTCACCGAGATCAACAAATCGTTTGCTGCAGGGCTATCCCTGCGGGGTGATCGCTGGGGGCGTCACGATGACACATTCGGATTTGCCGCAGTTGCTAACGGATTGTCCGGCGATGCGCGCGCTTATTTTGCAGCCGGTGGGATCGGTATCCTGATCGGCGACGGGCATCTGAATTACGGTTTGGAAAAAATCATGGAAACCTATTATTCCTATTCGGTGCCGGCGGTTGATCATTTGACGCTTACCCTGGATTATCAGTACGTCGTCAACCCTGCCTATAATCAGGACCGGGGGCCGGTAAATATTTTCGGGATGCGTGTGCATAAGGAGTTTTAACTCTATGGAACTCTTATGTTGCTCACGCCTTGTTGGTCGAGGATAAACCGAATATGCCATAATTGCGCTTTGGCCAATTTTTTATTTATTTTTAGATTCAAGGAAACTATATGTCAGAAGATGGATTTCATGTGCACGGTGCCCATGAGCACGCGGTTGAACATCATGCCGAGGGCGGGGACGGACTTGGGGGATATGTCGCAATCTTTACCGCAATTTTAGCCACCGTTGGCGCGATCATCAGCTATCAAGGGGGGGCCACCCAGAATGAGGCCATGTTGTTCAAGAATGAAGCCGTACTGAAAAAGGCGCAAGCTTCGGATCAGTGGAATTTCTATCAGGCAAAGAGCAGCAAGGGACATCTGATGGAACTGGCCGCAGAATTTGCGCCTCCGAACAGGCGGGATTATTACAAAAGTCAGGTTGAAAAATACGATAAGGAAAAGAAGGAAATAAAGGCCAAGGCCGAGGAACTGGAAG